>JAWOHA010000075.1:0-15064 GCA_046496385.1 Cryobacterium sp.
GTCCCTGCCCGGCATGCTCATGGCCGCAGCCCGCCTGGACCTGGCCAGCGTGTTCCTCTACGCCGGGTCCATCGCACCCGGCTGGGTGAAACTGTCCGACGGCACCGAAAAAGACATCACCATCATCGATTCCTTCGAAGCCGTCGGCGCCGTCAAGGCCGGTCGCATGAGCGTCGAAGACGCCAAACGCATCGAGTGTGCCTTCGCGCCCGGCGAGGGGGCCTGCGGCGGCATGTACACCGCCAACACCATGGCGAGCGTCGCGGAGGCGCTCGGCATGAGCCTGCCCGGCTCGGCGAGCCCGGCATCCGCCGATCGCCGGCGCGACTACTTCGCCCGCCGTTCCGGCGAGGCCGTGGTCAACATGCTGCGGCTGGGCATCACCGCCCGCGACATTCTCACCCGCAAGGCCTTCGAGAACGCCATCGCCGTGGCCATGGCCTTCGGTGGCTCCACCAACGTGGTGCTGCACCTGCTCGCCATCGCCCGTGAGGCCGAGGTCGAGCTCGACCTCGACGACTTCAACCGCATCGGTGACCGGGTTCCCCACATCGGCGACCTGAAGCCCTTCGGCAAGTACGTCATGAACGACGTCGACCGCCAGGGCGGCGTGCCCGCCGTGATGCGGGCACTGCTCGAAGCCGGACTGATTCACGGCGACGCCCTCACCGTGACGGGCAAGACCGTGGCCGAGAACCTCGCCGAGATCGACCCGCCCGCACTCGACGGCGAGGTGTTGCGCACCCTCGACAACCCCATCCACGCCAGCGGCGGCATCACCATCCTCAAGGGATCGTTCGCGCCTGAGGGTGCGGTCGTGAAGACCGCGGGCTTCGACGCGTCGATCTTCACCGGCCCTGCCCGGGTCTTCGAACGCGAACGCGCCGCCATGGATGCGCTCACCGACGGGGAGATCAAGGCCGGCGACGTGGTCGTCATTCGCTACGAGGGCCCCAAGGGCGGCCCGGGCATGCGCGAGATGCTCTCGATCACAGCGGCCATCAAGGGCGCCGGGCTCGGTACAGATGTACTACTATTAACGGACGGACGATTCTCAGGCGGCACAACCGGACTGTGCATCGGCCACATAGCACCCGAAGCGGTGGACGCAGGTCCCATCGCCTTCGTGCGCGATGGTGATCTGATACGGGTCGATATCGCAGCTCGCTCGCTCGACCTACTGGTCGACCCTGACGAATTCGCCGCTCGCCGCATCGACTGGGCACCGCTCCCGCCGCGCTACACCCGCGGCGTTCTGGCCAAGTACGCCAAACTCGTACACTCCGCCGCGGAAGGCGCCGTCACGGGCTGACCGCCCGGCGGCCGCTCCGCTGCCGACACCCGCCACCTCCATCGATACACCGACGTTGGGATTTCTCTCTCATGAACGCGGAACCCACCCCCGTGCCCGTGCCCGCGGCTCCGACCGCACCTGTTTCCACCGAACCGGAAATGCTGACCGGTTCCGGCGCCATTCTGCGCACCCTCCAACTGCTGGGCGTCACCGACGTGTTCGGCATCCCGGGCGGCGCCGTCATCCCGCTCTACGACGAGCTCATGACCCAGGACAAAATTCGCCATATTCTGGTGCGCCACGAGCAGGGCGCCGGGCATGCCGCCCAGGGCTACGCCTCGTCAAGCAACCGGGTGGGGGTGGCCATCGCCACGTCCGGTCCGGGGGCCACCAACCTGGTCACCGCCATCGCCGACGCCTACATGGATTCGGTGCCGCTGCTCTGCATCACCGGCCAGGTCTTCTCTCACCTCATGGGCACCGATGCCTTCCAGGAAGCCGACATCATCGGCATCACCATGCCGATCACCAAGCATTCCTTCCTGGCCCGCACGGCGGCCGAGATCCCCGCCGCAATCGCCGCCGCGCACCACATCTGCTCCACGGGACGCCCCGGCCCGGTGCTCGTGGACATCACCAAGGACGCCCAGCAGGGACTGGCCCCCTTCATCTGGCCGCCCAAGCTCGACCTGCCCGGTTACCGCCCGGTGGTGAAGGCCCACGGCAAGCAGGTTCTGGCCGCGGCGCAGCTGTTCGCAAAGGCGAAGAAGCCCCTGCTGTACGTGGGCGGCGGCGTCATCCGCGCCCGCGCCTCGGAAGAGCTGCTCGCGCTGGCCGAGGCGACCGGGGCCCCCGTGGTCACGACGTTGATGGCCCGCGGCGCTTTTCCTGACTCCCACCCGCAGCACCTCGGCATGCCGGGCATGCACGGCACCGTACCGGCCGTGCTGGGCTTGCAGGAGAGCGACCTGATCGTCGCCCTCGGCGCCCGCTTCGACGACCGGGTGACCGGCAAAATCTCGGAGTTCGCCCCCGGCGCGGCGATCGTGCACGTAGACGTCGATCCGGCCGAGATCTCCAAGATCCGTGCCGCCGACGTGCCCATCGTGGGCGACGCCAAGGAAGTGCTCGCCGACCTCACGGCGGCCTACACCGAGGCGATCACCACGATCACACCCGACACCGAAGCCTGGTGGGCGTACCTGTCCGGCCTGCAGAACGAGTTTCCCCTGGGATACACCGAACCCGCCGACGGGCTGCTCGCTCCGCAGTATGTGATCAAGCGCATCGGCGAGCTGACCGGACCCGAAGCGGTGTACGCCGCCGGTGTCGGACAGCACCAGATGTGGGCAGCGCAGTACATCAAGTACGAACGTCCCAACGCCTGGCTCAACTCCGGCGGCGCCGGCACCATGGGCTACGCGGTTCCCGCGGCCATGGGCGCGAAGGTGGCACAGCCCGACCGGGTGGTCTGGGCCATCGACGGTGACGGATGCTTCCAGATGACCAATCAGGAACTGGCAACCTGCACGATCAACAAGATCCCCATCAAAGTCGCGATCATCAACAACTCCTCCCTCGGCATGGTGCGCCAATGGCAGTCCCTCTTCTACGACGGGCGGCACTCCTTCACCGATCTGAACACCGGTCACGGAACCGCGATGGTACCCGATTTCGTGAAACTGGCGGAGGCCTACGGGGCACTCGGAATCCGGGTCACGAGCGCCGACCAGGTCGACGACGCCATCAAACTGGCCCTCGCCACGAACGACCGGCCCGTGGTCATCGACTTCATCGTGAGTCGCGATGCGATGGTGTGGCCGATGGTGCCGCAGGGTGTCAGCAACAGTTTTGTGCAGTACGCGAAAGACCTCGCACCAACCTGGGGAGAAGACTAACCGTGACGAGCCATGTACTGAGCCTGCTGGTCGAAGACAAGCCCGGCCTGCTGACCCGCGTCGCGGGCCTGTTCGCCCGGCGCGGCTTCAACATCGAAAGCCTCGCCGTGGGCCACAGCGAAATCGCCGGACTGTCCCGAATCACGATCCTGGTGGACGTCGAAGAAGTTCCGCTGGAGCAGGTCACCAAGCAGCTCAACAAGCTGATCAACGTGATCAAGGTCGTCGAGCTCGACCAGAGCCAGTCGGTGCAGCGGGAACACCAGCTGATCAAGGTGCGGGTGGACAACACCACCCGTTCCCAGGTTCTCGAAGCGGTCACGCTGTTCCGGGCCCGAGTCGTCGATGTGGCCACCGACGCGGTGGTGATCGAAGTCACCGGCGATTCGGGCAAGGTGCAGGCGCTGCTTCGGGTGCTGGAACCGTACGGCATCAAGGAACTCGCCCAGTCCGGGCTGCTCGCTATCGGCCGCGGGTCGAAGTCGATCACCGAGCGTGTTTTCAAAAACTGACTTTCACCACTGACTTTCAACAAACAAGGAGAAAAACATTGTCTGAGATTTACTACGACAAAGACGCCGACCTGTCGATCATCCAGGGCAAGAAGGTGGCCGTGATCGGTTACGGCTCTCAGGGGCACGCCCACGCGCAGAACCTGCGCGACTCCGGTGTCGAGGTCATCGTGGGGCTGAAGGACGGCTCCACATCGATCGCCAAGGCTGAAGAAGCCGGCTTCAAGGTTTTGAACACCGCCGAGGCCTCGGCCTGGGCCGACGTCATCGTCATCCTCGCCCCCGACCAGGTGCAGCGCCACCTCTTCGCCGCCGACGTTCTGCCGAACCTCTCCGAGGGCAAGGCGCTCGTCTTCGGCCACGGCTTCAACATCCGCTTCGGCTACATCGAAGCGCCCGAAGGCGTGGACGTTATCATGGTCGCTCCGAAGGGACCGGGTCACACCGTACGCCGCGAGTTCGAAGCCGGCCGCGGGGTGCCCGTGATCGTGGCCGTGGAGAAGGACGCCTCCGGCGCCGCCTGGCCCCTCACCCTCAGCTACGCCAAGGCGATCGGTGGCCTGCGCGCCGCCGGGATCAAGACCACCTTCACCGAAGAGACCGAGACTGACCTGTTCGGCGAGCAGGCCGTGCTCTGCGGCGGCGCGTCGCAGCTGATCCAGTACGGCTTCGAGGTTCTCACCGAAGCCGGCTACCAGCCGCAGGTGGCCTACTTCGAGGTGCTGCACGAGCTCAAGCTCATCGTCGACCTCATGTGGGAGGGCGGCATCGCCAAGCAGCGCTGGAGTGTCTCCGACACCGCCGAGTACGGCGACTACGTCTCCGGCCCGCGCGTCATCGACCCGAGCGTCAAGGAGAACATGAAGGCCGTTCTCGCTGACATTCAGAACGGTGCCTTCGCCGAACGTTTCATCAACGACCAGGACGCCGGAGCCCCCGAATTCCTTGCCCTGCGCAAGAAGGGCGAAGAGCACCCGATCGAAGCCACCGGTCGTGAACTGCGCAAGCTCTTCGCCTGGAACGCCTCGACCGATGACGACTACACCGACGGGTCCGTCTCCCGCTAGAGTCCAGGCCCCCGAGCAACCCGCCCGTCTCTGTTCGTGAGTGCGCCGGTGCGGCCACCAGAGCACGTTTCTGGTGGTCGCGTCCGGCGGCTCGGGAGCGAAGCCGTGCGGGTTGTCGCGTTGATCGCCATGGTCGGTGTCGTGCTCTATGCCGCCGTCGACGTGGTGCTGCAGTGTCTGCCGCCGTACTACAGCCCCATCAGCGACGCCGAAAGCAATCTCGCGGTCGGGCCCTACGGCGCCGTGATGAATCTCAACTTCATCGGCCGTGCCGTGTCCACCCTCTGCGCCGTCGTCGCGATCGCCTCCGTCGGCGCGGGCAGCGCCCTGCGGCAGATCGGACTCGTGCTGCTGTCCCTCGGCGGAACCAGCTCAGCGGTGCTGGCCTTCTTCCCCACCGACATCGGCGTGCAGGGTGCCACGGTGACCGGCGCGATACACCTGAGTGTGGCCGGCCTGGGATTCGCGGCCGCCGTGGTCGCCATGGTGCTGCTGACATTCTGGCTGGCCCGCATCACGGCGCTGCGCGCGACGCGCACCGTGACCATTGTCACCGCCGGCATCGCCGTCGTCGGAGCTCTGGCCCTGTCGGCCAGCCTCATCGCGTTTCCGGGCGTTCTCGGTCTGGCCGAACGGGTGTGCCTGGTCGGAATGCTCGCCTGGGTTTTCGTTGTCTGCGGCGGAATCCGCAGGGGGCACGGCGCGGGGCGGTTCGGGCAGGCGTCACGGTGACCGCGTTGACCCCGTCTGGTGGGCAAGACCCGGTGAGGGGGATAATCTGGGATCATGACTGCCAAACCGGATGACGATGCACTGAGCTGGGCCGGTGAAAACGATCCCACCCTCTCGGTGGACGGGGCGCCGACGCGGCCCGAGCTGGCGAACGGCTGGTCGATCGCGGCACAGCCTTCCCCCGAGACCGAGACCGAGACCGAGACCGAGACCGAGACCGAGACCGAGACCGGGACCGGGACCGAGGCGACCGGGCCGCTGACGGACGCCCCCGGCACGGCCCCGGAGAACGACGTGCGGGGTTCTGCGGCCCTCGTTCTCACCGGTATTCTGGCCGGCATCTACCTGCTCTACACGATCGGCTGGTTCATCGGAGTGGGGCGCATCAGCAACCCGGCCGTGGAACCGGTCGCGGCGTTCATGTTCTCGCTCGGCACCGGTCTTGCCGTGGCGGCGCCGGCCGTGTGGTTCGGGGTCAGCTACGCCCTGACCGTCGGTCATCCGCGCACGCGCATGACCTGGCTCATTCTGGGCGTCGTGCTGTTGGCGCCGGTGCCCTTCATTCTTGGATCGGGGACCACCGCATGAGCGACACCGCCGACACCGCCGACACCGCCGGCACGGTCGAACCCCCTGCCACCGAAGCCCGCCGCCAGGCACCGTTCTGGGTCACCGCCGTCATCGCCGTCTTCTTCGGATTGTTCTTCGCCTACGACCTCTGGGAGGCGGTGGGCAACCTGGTGGGCGTGAGCATCGAAGCCGGGGAACTCAACACCACGCTCAACGTGACGGGCTGGGTGGTCTTGATCGGAGGAGTCCTGATTCCCATCGTCGCCTTCGGCCTCGCCGTGGCGCTGGGGCGTCGCCGCAATATCGTCGAACAGGTGCTGCTGTACGGGGCCGGGCTGTGCCTGGTCGCCGTGCTGTCGCTGAACATCTTCGTGATGTTCGGATTCGGCAGCCTCGTCGTCTGAAGCCGCGCCTCCTCGAGGTCCGTTCGGGACGGGAGGCCTGAGGTCAGATCACGCTCAGCAGCACGAGCGTGATCATCACCAGCTGGGCGACCAGGCGCGGCCAGAACGGGATCGCCAGCCGGCCGAACCGTTCCGGGTGGCGAGCGGCGTAGGCATTGGCGGGGAAGACCGCCACCAGGAATACGGCCAACGCCACCCCTGCGGCCAGTCGGGTGCCGGGCAGCAACAGGCCCAGGCCCCCGAACACCTCGCACAGACCGGTGAACACGACGAGGCTGACCGGGTTGAGCGGTCCGCGAAACCGCAGCCGAGGCGGAATGATCGCCGCCATGGTGCGCTGGGGCCCCGGCAGAAAATGCAGTACGCCCGCACCGAGAAAGGCCACCGCCACCACCGTGCGCACGACGCCCTGCAGAAGGTTCCACGTCTCTTGGCTCATGAGTCCATTCTGTAGCCAGTAGGCTGAAACGGTATCTGGCGCCTCAGGGTTGCGGCGCACAGTCCCTGTTTGCTGCTATCGAAGGATCCGTTTTCGTGTCGAAGCCCGTTGTCCTGATTGCCGAAGAACTATCGCCCGCCACCGTCGACGCCCTCGGGCCCGACTTCGACGTGCGCCACGTAGATGGAACGGACCGGCCGGCGCTCTTCGCCGAGCTGGCCACCGCGCATGCCATTCTGGTGCGCTCGGCGACGAAAATGAACGCCGAAGCCATTCAGGCCGCCCCGATGCTCAAGGTCATCGCCCGCGCCGGGGTGGGCCTGGACAACGTCGACATCAAAGCCGCCACGGCGGCCGGGGTCATGGTCGTCAACGCGCCGACCTCGAACATCATCTCCGCCGCCGAGCTGACCGTGGGCCACATTCTGAGCCTGGCCCGTCACATCCCGGCGGCCTCGGGTGCGCTGGCGGACGGTCAGTGGAAGCGCTCCAAGTACACCGGAGTCGAGCTGTACGAGAAGACCATCGGCATCATCGGCCTGGGCCGCATCGGCGCGCTGATCACGGCCCGCATGCAGGCCTTCGGCACCAACGTCATCGCGTACGACCCCTACATCACCTCGGCTCGCGCCCAGCAGCTCGGGGTGACTCCGGTCACTCTCGACGAACTGCTCGCCCAGTCCGACTTCGTGACGATCCACATGCCGAAGACCCCCGAGACCACCGGCATGATCGGCGCGGAGCAGCTGAAGCTGATGAAGCCCACCGCCTTCGTGGTGAACGTCGCCCGCGGCGGCCTCGTGGACGAAGACGACCTGCACGAGGCTCTCCTGGCGGGGACCATCGCCGGTGCCGGCCTCGACGTGTTCGTGAGCGAGCCGCCCACGAACTCCCCGCTGCTGGGCCTGACGAACATCATCACCACGCCGCATCTCGGCGCGTCCACCGACGAGGCCCAGGAGAAGGCGGGCGTGTCCGTGGCCAAATCGGTGCGCCTCGCTCTCTCCGGCGAACTGGTGCCCGACGCCGTGAACGTGGCGGGCGGGGTCATCGACCCGTACGTTCGGCCCGGAATTCCGCTGGTCGAAAAACTCGGCCAGGTCTTCTCCGGCCTGTCGTCACACAGCCCGCTCACGAGCGTCGACATCGAGGTGCGCGGCGAACTGGTGGACTACGACGTCAGTGTGCTGCGCCTGGCCGCCCTCAAGGGAATCTTCACCAACGTCGTGAGCGAAACGGTCTCCTACGTGAACGCACCGCTGCTGGCGGAGCAGCGCGGCGTTGTCGTGCGCATGATCACGGATGCCGTGTCTCCGGAGTACCGCAACGTGATCACGCTGCGCGGCGCCCTTGCCGACGGCTCGCAGATCTCGGTGTCGGGAACCCTCATGGGAACCAAGCAGATCGAGAAGATCACCGAGATCAACGGGTACGACGTGGAGGTGCCCTTCGCGAAGAACCTCATCGTGATGGTCTACACCGACCGCCCCGGCATCGTCGCGGTCTACGGCCGCGAGTTCGGCGACGCCCAGATCAACATCGCGGGCATGCAGATCGCCCGCCACGAAGCCGGTGGCAAGGCACTGAGCGTGCTCACCGTCGACACCGAGGTGCCGGCCGGCCTGCTCGCATCCGTTCGGCAGGCAATCGACGCCGAGATGCTGGTGGAGATCGACCTCACCGAGTAGTCCCCGTCGGCCTCAACGGTGGTGGTCGGTCGTTCCCAGAGCACGGAACCGATCGATCACCGTCATGAGGTTGTCAAGATTGTACGTCTCGGCGGTGAGCGCCGAATTGTTGTACAGACCGTCGCTGATGAGCATGATCGCCTGAGCCACGTTAGGGTCCGAGACCACGTCTTCGATGGCGCTCAGCCAGCCCTGCCGAATGCGCGTCAGGCTCTCGATCGCCTGCGGATGCCTGCCCTGTGCCAGGCGCGTCGCGGCGACGTAGGCCCGGTCGAACGGGCTGCCGGTGTCGATCGAGGACCGGATCAGGTAATCCACCGGGCCAGCCGGCGCGGATCGGATGCTGTCGGCATCGGTGGCCGCCAGCGCACCCAGCCGGGCCAGCTGACCTTCGACAAGGGCCTCCTTGGACCCGAAGTGGTAGAGCAGGCCGCCCTTGGACACGCTGGCCGCGGCCGCGACCGCGTCGAGCGTCGCAGAGCGTTCCCCGCCTTCGATGAGCAGTTCCTCGAAGGCGTCGAGAAGGCGGTCCCGGGTCGGCCTGAGCGGGAAGTCGGCAGGTTCAGGGGAGGGAGTAGCGGGGGAGGGCATGCCCTTATGGTATCGAGCGGTGCGGGACGGCGGTCGACAACTGTACCGTCTAGACGGTATAGTAACGGGGTGTCCTCGAAGAGAAAGTGACCCGGAACGTGTCGTCAGCAACGGTCGAAATCAACATCATCACCCCTCGTGAGCCCGCATCCGCCCCGGCGCCTTCCGCCCGCCGGGTGAACGCGCGTCGCTGGTGGGCGCTGAGCGTGCTGATGCTGCCCGTACTGCTGGTCTCGATCGACAACACGGTGCTGAACTTCGCCCTCCCGGCCATCTCGGAGGCCACCCGGCCTACCGGCACTCAACTGCTCTGGATGATCGACATCTACCCGCTCGTGCTGGCCGGGCTGCTCGTCTCGATGGGCAGCCTCGGCGACCGCATCGGGCGACGCCGGCTGCTGCTGATCGGTTCGACCGGTTTCGGCGTCGTGTCGGTCATCGCGGCGTTCAGCACCAGCATCGAGGGCCTGATCGCTGCGCGTGCCGCGCTCGGCTTCTTCGGGGCCATGCTGATGCCCTCCACCCTGTCGCTGCTGCGGTCGATCTTCACCGACCGTGATCAGCGCCGCCTGGCCATCGCGATCTGGGCCACCGGCTTCGCCGTCGGCAGCGCCCTCGGGCCCATCGTCGGCGGCGCGCTGCTGGAGAACTTCTGGTGGGGGTCGGTCTTTCTGCTCGCCGTACCGCTGCTGCTGCCGCTCCTGATCGCTGCGCCCCTGCTGGTGCCCGAGTCGAAGGATCCCGCTCCGGGGCGCCTCGATCCGCTGAGCATTGTGCTGTCGCTGGTGACCATGCTGCCCATCGTCTACGGCATCAAGTCCGTCGCCGAGTACGGCCCCAGTGCTCTCACGGTCGCACCGATCCTGGCCGGCCTGGGGTTCGGGGTCGTTTTCGTGCGGCGCCAGAAACGCCTGCGCACCCCGCTTCTGGACGTGAGTCTGTTTCGACGCGGCGCGTTCAGCGGGGCCGTGGGGGTCAACCTGCTCAGTGTGACCGCGCTGGTGGGATGCCTGTTCTTCATCTCGCAGCACCTGCAGCTCGTGCTCGGCATGTCACCCCTGAACGCCGGCCTCGTTCTCGTGCCCGGCCTCGGCGCCATGATCGTCTCGGGGCTGCTCGTCGTGCCGATCGCCCGCCGTGTGCGGCCCTCGATCGTGGTGCCGCTCGGCCTCACCGTCTCGACCAGCGGGTTCGCGCTGATCGCCCTCAGCGGCGGTCAGATCGATGCCGGTGGAATCGCCCTGGCGTTCATTCTGCTCGGCGTGGGCATCGGCGCGGCCGAAACCGTGTCGAATGAGCTGATCATTGCGAGCGCACCGCCCGAGAAAGTGGGAGCGGCATCCGCCGTCAGCGAGACGGCCTACGAACTCGGAGCAGTGTTGGGAACGGCCATTCTGGGAACCATCCTCACCGCGTCCTACCGGTCGGGCGTGGCGCTGCCCGACGGTCTCACCGCCGCCCAGCAGGCCGCCGCAGGGGAAACCCTCGGCGGCGCGGTGTCCGTGTCGGATCAGCTGCCCGCAGGCATGGCCGACCAGCTCCTGGACTCCGCCCGTACCGCCTTCGACAGCGGCGTCGGAGCCAGCGCCTGGATCGGCGTGGGCCTGGTGGTGACCGCGGCTCTGGTCGGAGCGATCGCGCTGCGCCGGGCACGGTAGTCCGACAGCGTCGCGCGTCGCGCCGCATCAGAGATCGTCGACGGTGCTTTCTCGCCGCGTGACGCGCCCATCCTGGTTCAGATCAGCGCTGGTGCGCGTGGTCGACACGCTTCGGCGTTTCCGGGTCATGAACACCAGGCCGAGTGCCGCGACGAGTGCGCCGGCGGCCATGAGGATGTAGCCCACGAATTCCAGGTCGATCCAGGTGACGGTGACCTCGAGTGCCCACACCAGAATGGCGCCGACGACGAAGAGAAAAATACCGAAGCCGATACTCATGAACTGCCTGCTTTCTGCGGAACGCGAGAGCGTTCGAGCCTGTGGAGGTGCCGTCGCCCCAGCTTAGACACGGCGACTGGCCGAGTAGGGTTTGGGTACTGGAATTTTTTTACACGTGGTTGCCCCTGCGGGCACAGTTCGGAGCCGTATGTCTCGTGAAATCAAGCTCGCTGTCATTCCCGGAGACGGAATCGGCCCCGAGGTCATTGCCGAGGCGGTCAAGGTCCTCGACGCTGTGACCGCCACCGATGATGTCGCCTTTGTGCAGACCCCCTTTTCGCTCGGTGCAGAACGCTTTCTGCAGACCGGTGACGTTCTCACCGCGGAGGATCTCGCCGCCATCGCCGGCCACGACGCCATTCTGCTCGGCGCCGTGGGCGGTGTTCCCGGTGATCCCCGCCTCATCAACGCCAACATCGAACGCGGCCTGTTGCTGGGCCTGCGCTTCTCGCTCGACCACTACGTGAACCTGCGCCCGAGCGTGCTGTATCCCGGAGTCTCCTCACCGTTGGCCGAGCCCGGCGCGGTGGACTTCGTGGTCGTTCGCGAGGGCACGGAAGGTCCCTACGTGGGCAACGGCGGCGCGATCCGGCAGGGCACCCCGCAGGAAGTGGCCAACGAGGTCTCGGTCAACACCGCCTTCGGCGTGGAACGGGTCGTGCGGTACGCCTTCGGTGTCGCCGCCGGTCGCGCGCGCAAGCACCTGACCCTGGTGCACAAGACCAACGTGCTGGTCTTCGCCGGAAGCCTGTGGCAGCGCACGGTCACCGCCGTGGCGGCGGAGTTCCCCGAGGTGAGCGTGGACTACCTGCACGTGGATGCCGCGACCATCTTCCTGGTCAGCAATCCGAGTAAGTTTGACGTTGTCGTCACCGACAACCTGTTCGGTGACATCCTCACCGACCTGGCTGCCGCCATCAGCGGCGGGATCGGCTTGGCGGCATCGGGAAACATCAATCCCGAGGGCCGCTTTCCCAGCATGTTCGAGCCGGTGCACGGATCGGCTCCGGACATCGCCGGTAAGCAACTCGCCGACCCGACGGCAGCGATTCTCTCGGTCGCACTGCTGCTCGACCATCTCGGTCTGGCGGATGCTGCTGCCCGGGTGAGCGCCGCCGTGGCCCGTGACATCAGGGCGCGATCGGGCGCCGGCTCCGCGCCCCGCAGCACCGCTGCGGTCGGCGACGCGATCGTGACCCTTCTGACCAGCGAGGAATCCCAATGAGCACTACCGCAACCACTCCTGGCACGCCGGCCGGGTTTCCCTTGACGTTCGCCCTCACCCCGGCCACGAGTGCCCGCGCGGCCGCGGAACGTGACGAGATTCTCGCCGACCCCGGTTTCGGCAAGCACTTCACCGACCACATGGTGTGCATCGACTGGACTGTGGAGCGGGGCTGGCACGACGCACGCGTCATTCCGTACGGCCCGCTGCAGCTCGACCCGGCATCGTCGGTTCTGCACTACGGACAAGAGATCTTCGAGGGCCTCAAAGCGTATCGACACGCCGACGGTTCCATCTGGACCTTCCGCCCCGAGAAGAACGCCGAGCGCATGCAGCGCTCGGCCGAGCGCCTGGCCCTGCCGCCCCTCGCGGTTGCCGACTTCGTGGAATCGATCAAGCAGATGATCGCCGTCGACGGGTCCTGGGTGCCCTCCGCCCCGGAGACCAGCCTCTACCTGCGCCCGTTCATGATCGCGAACGAGAGCTTTCTCGGCGTGCGCGCAGCCCACCGGGTGGGCTACTACGTGATCGCCAGCCCGGCCGGGGCCTACTTCGCCGACGGCGTCGCGCCGGTGAAGATCTGGCTCTCCTCCGACTACTCCCGGGCGGGGCGCGGCGGCACCGGTGCGGCCAAATGCGGGGGCAACTACGCGGCCTCGCTGCTGCCGCAGATGCAGGCCTACGACAACGGCTGCGCCCAGGTGCTCTTCCTCGACGGGGAGACCGGCACCCGCATCGACGAGCTCGGCGGCATGAACGTCTTCTTCGTACACGGCACCGACACCCTGGTGACCCCGCGACTGACCGGCTCGATTCTGGAGGGCGTCACCCGGGACAGCATCATGCAGCTCGCCCGTGACCGCGGCATGACCGTGGTCGAGCGTGAAGTGACCCTGACGGAGTGGCGCGAGGGTGTGGCATCCGGTGCCATCACCGAGGTGTTCGCCTGCGGCACCGCAGCCGTGGTGACACCCATCGGCCAGCTCAAGGGCGTGGACTTCGAGGTCGGCGACCCGGAGGCCCCCGCCGGCACCGTCACCATGGCGCTGCGCCAGGAACTCACCGACATTCAGTACGGGCGCCTGCCCGACCGGCACGGCTGGCTGACCCGCCTGGACCAGTAGCACTCACATCGAACAAACCGCATGACAGCACAACCCGCACGCATGACCCGCACGACGAAGGAGAACACATGAAGATTGCACGATTCAGTAACGAGGGCGGCATCGCCTTCGGCATTGTCGACGACGACGAGCTGGTCGTGCTGGAGAAGGATCCGATGTTCGCGGGGTTCGGCACCACGGGCGAACGCGTGGCCCTGGGGTCGGTGAAACTGCTCGCCCCGGTGATTCCGCGCTCCAAGGTCGTCGTTTTCGGCAGTGACTTCTTCGCCAGCGTCGACGAACAGGCGGCGGCCGACACCGAAGCGATACCCGCCGAGCCGCGTTTCGTGATCAAGCCCAATACGAGCGTGGTCGGCCCGGGTGAGGCCATCGTGCTTCCCGAACAGAGCGAAAACGTGGTCGTGGCCGGAGCGCTCGCGATCATCATCGGCACGTTCGCCAAGAACGTGGCCGTCGACGATGTGCCCAGCGTGATCTTCGGCTACACGATCGCCGCCGACGTGACCGCGAACGACCTGGTCGAAATCGACGGCAACGCCGCCCGGGCGACGGCCTTCGACTCGTTCTGCCCGCTTGGCCCGGTCATCGAAACCGAGTTCGATGTGGACACCGTGTCGGTGTACGGCCGTATCAACGACGGAGCCTTCCAGAGCGGCGACACCGAATTGCAGGTGCACTCCATCGCTGAGATCGTGGCGTTCGCCTCGAGCGTGTTCACCCTGTTGCCCGGCGACGTGATCCTGTGCGGATCGCCCGGTCTGACCGGCCAGATCGGCGGGGCGCTCAGCCACGGCGACACCGTGCAGATCGAGATCCCGGGCCTCGGAGTGCTGGCCAACCCGGTGCGTCGCGCCTGACCCGGCACGGCTGAGGTGCTGCGCGGGGGAGTGAGGTCGGCAGCGGGCCGTAAGATAAGAGGTGATGTCTGAGACCACTGCGCACCCCTTTTCCACGGCGACCGGAACCGATGTACGGGTTCGTTTCTGCCCCTCGCCCACCGGCACGCCCCATGTCGGCCTCATCCGCACGGCCATGTTCAACTGGGCCTATGCGCGGCACACCGGCGGCAAGATGATTTTTCGTATCGAAGACACCGATGCCGCCCGTGACAGCCAGGACAGCTACGACCAGATCGTCGAGGGCATGCGCTGGCTGCATCTGGACTGGGACGAGGGCATCGACGCGGGCGGTCCGCATGCACCGTACCGCCAGAGCGAACGCTACGACATCTATCGCGGCGTGATCGACCGCCTCATGGCCTCCGGCCACATCTACGAAAGCTTCGCGACCGGCGAAGAGATCGAAGCACGCAACATCGCCCGCGGGCGCGACGCCAAAATGGGGTACGACAACAGCGACCGCGACCTCAGCGACGAAGCCAAAGCCGCCTATCGCGCCGAGGGCCGCTCCCCGGCACTGCGCCTGCGCGTTCCCGACACCGAGTTGTCTTTCGTCGACATGGTACGCGGGGAGATCACGTTCCCGGCCGGCTCGTTCAGCGACTTCGTCGTGGTGCGCCCGAACGGGCATCCGCTCTACCCCCTCGTGAACCCGGTCGACGACGCCCTCATGGGCATCACCCA
>JAWOHA010000127.1:0-6058 GCA_046496385.1 Cryobacterium sp.
CGGCGCTGCTCATGCTGGCCATCGCGGCGCTGCTCTACGCGTTCGTGCCGCGGGTGAGCATCGCTCTGAACTGGTCCATTCTGCTCGGCGCGGTGTTCATCGGCCAGTTCGGCGTCGTCTTCGGCCTGCCCGACTGGCTGCGCCAGCTGTCACCGTTCACGCACACTCCGGTGAGCGCCGCGATCGACGCCGACTGGGCCGCCGCCGGCGTGATGCTCAGTCTCGGCGCCGCCGTGTTCGCGCTCGCGGGGTGGGGCGCCCACCGCCGCGACCTCGCCCTCTGACCGCTCCCCGAACCCGACTTCAAGACCCGCTCGGAGCCCATCCGTTCGTGCCGCACTGTCGCCGTGACCCCGTTCGTGCCGCCGTTCGTGACCCCGTTCGTGCCGCCGAGGGGAACCGGAGGAGGGCCGTCTTCGGTAGATTGACCTCATGGGGTGCGCCGTGGTCAATTCTGCGACGGAGCCGGAGCCGGAGACGGAGACGGAGCCGGAGCCGACCGATCGCGTCGATCCGGCCGTCCGGGTCGAGGCGCCGTGATGCAACCACGGCCACAGCGCACCGGCATGCTCCTGATCCTGGTCGCGGCAGTGCTCTGGGGAACCACAGGAACAGCTGCGACGTTCGCTCCCGACGTCAGTCCGATCGCCATCGGTGCGACGGCCATGGGATTCGGAGGCTTGCTGCAAGCAGTCATCGCCCTGCGGTTGATCCGACAGTCCGGGCGCCGTCTGCTCCAGCGCTGGAGAGTTGTCGCCCTGGGCGCGCTCGCCGTGACGATCTACCCGCTCGCGTTCTACTCGTCGATGCACCTGGCCGGTGTTGCCGTGGGCACCGTCGTCTCCATCGGCTCGGCTCCCATCTTCGCCGCCGTCATCGAACGCCTCGCTGACCGGCATCGCCTCACCCGCCGGTGGGCCGCCGGTGCCGGCCTCGGCATCGCCGGTGCTGTCCTCCTCTGTCTGGCCGAGCCGGCTGGCTCCGCAGGCGGCACTGCCGTCAACCCTGAGCTGGGCGTGGGTCTCGGCCTCGTTGCCGGCCTCACCTATGCCCTGTACTCGTGGGCGGCCCACCGGGTCATCGCGGCCGGGGTGCCGACTCGGGCGGCGATGGGCGCCATGTTCGGAGCTGCCGGGCTGGCGCTGATGCCCGTCGTGCTGGTCACCGGATCGACGTTGCTGAGTTCCTGGGCCAACGCATCCGTCGGCATCTACATGGCCCTCGTGCCGATGTTTGCCGGGTATCTGCTCTTCGGCATGGGCCTGGCTTGGGCACGAGCGAGCACCGCCATCGTGCTGACCCTGGTGGAACCCGTTGTTGCGGCGCTTCTCGCGGTGGTCATCGTGGGCGAGCAACTCCCTCCCCTGGGCTGGGCTGGAGTGGCCCTTATCGCGAGCAGCCTGATCTCGCTCACGGTGCGAGCGAGAGGGGTGGACAGCTCTGACACAGGTGCCTTGCCCGGTGAGCGCGCCCCATTCGGTGCGAGCGCTACGGCAGTTGCCGTAGCGCTCGCCGAAAGCGGGCGCGGTCGTGAGTCGACGGTGGGTCGCACCCGACTTCGTTCCACACCGCCTCCGAACGGCAACCGGTCATCCGGCCCGGATAGGCTGGAGACATGACTGACTCGGTGAGCGCATCCGGCATTAACAAGGGCGAACTCGACGCGGAGGTGCGCCCGCAAGACGACCTCTTTCGGCACGTGAACGGAGCATGGATCGCCCGCACCGAGATTCCGGCCGACAAGGCCCGGTGGGGATCCTTCACGCTGCTGGCCGAAGAAGCCGAGAAGGCCGTGCGCGACATTATTCTCGAGTCGCAGTCCGCCGAGCCCGGCACCCAGGAACGCAAGGTCGGCGACCTCTTCGCCAGCTTTCTCGACGAAGACCGCATCGAAGCCCTCGGCGCCACCCCGCTGGCCGGCGACCTCGCCCAGGTCGACGCCGTCACCTCCATCTCCGAACT
Organism: Cryobacterium sp.; assembly: GCA_046496385.1. Lineage (GTDB taxonomy): Bacteria > Actinomycetota > Actinomycetes > Actinomycetales > Microbacteriaceae > Cryobacterium. The sequence goes on from JAWOHA010000127.1 coordinate 1,963, forward strand.
GCTCAGCACCCTCGGACGCCTGGAGCGCGCCGGAGTGTCCGGTGCCTTCCAGCTTTATGTCGACAACGACCCGGGCGACCCGGAACGCTACCTCGTGTTCGTGCAGCAGGGCGGAATCGGCCTGCCCGACGAGTCGTACTACCGCGAAGACAAGTTCGCCGGTATCCGGGACTCCTACCTCGCCTTCCTTGAGAAGATGTTCACCCTCTCCGGCGTCAGCGACGCCGCCGCCCGTGCGCAGCGCGTCTTCGACCTCGAGACAGAGATCGCTGCGCACCACTGGGACAAGGTGGAATCCCGCGACAGCGAGAAGAGCTACAACCTGCGCACCTGGGGTCAGATGTCGGCCCTCGCCGCCGGCGCCGACCTTGACCTGTGGCTGGACTGCCTCGACGCCCCCGACGGTGCCTTCGACGAGGTCGTCGTGCGCCAGCCGAGCTTCGTCGCGGGACTGTCCACCACCCTCACCGACGACCGCCTGGAATCCTGGACCGACTGGCTGCGCTGGCAGGTCATCCGTTCCAGTTCCTCCTACCTGTCCGGCGAGTTCGTGGAGGCCAACTTCGACTTCTACGGCCGCACCCTCTCGGGCACCCCGCAGCTGCGCGAACGCTGGAAGCGCGGCGTTTCGCTCGTCGAGGCCGCCCTCGGCGAGGCCGTCGGCCGGATCTACGTGGACCGGCACTTTCAGCCCAGCGCCAAGGAGAGCATGGATGTGCTCGTCGACTACCTCGTCGCCGCCTACCGCGAGAGCATTGAGACCCTCGACTGGATGACCGAAGAGACCCGCGGCCGCGCCCTCGAGAAGCTCGCCAAGTTCACGCCGAAGATCGGCTACCCGGTGAAATGGCGCGACTACAGCTCGCTCGAGATCGTGCCCGACGATCTGCTCGCCAACGTGCAGGCCACCAACGACTTCGAGTTCTCCCGGGAACTGGGCAAGATCGGTAAGCCGCTCGACCGCGATGAGTGGTTCATGACCCCGCAGACCATCAACGCGTACTACAACCCCGGCTTCAATGAGATCGTCTTCCCGGCCGCCATCTTGCAGTTCCCGTTCTTCGACGTGAACCGCGACGCCGCCGCGAACTACGGAGCCATCGGCGCCGTGATCGGCCACGAAATCGGCCACGGCTTCGACGACCAGGGCTCCAAGTACGACGGCGACGGCCGCCTCGTGGACTGGTGGACCGAAGAGGACAGAGCCGCCTTCGAGACCCGCACCGCCGCACTCATCGAGCAGTTCGACGGGCTCGCTCCGAAGCAGATCCCTGAGCACACCGTGAACGGCGCGCTCACCATCGGCGAGAACATCGGCGACCTCGGCGGCCTCTCCATCGCCTGGAAGGCCTACCTGCTCTCCCTCGACGGCGCCGAACCCGCCGTCATCGACGGCCTCACCGGTGCTGAGCGGTTCTTCCTGAGCTGGGCGCAGGCCTGGCAGATGAAACTGCGCGACGAAGAAGCCATCCGCCTGCTGTCCATCGACCCGCACTCGCCCAACGAGTTTCGCTGCAACCAGATCGTCAGCAACATCGACGCCTTCTACACGGCCTTCGGCGTGACCGAAGCGGATGCCCTCTGGCTGGCCCCGGAGCAGCGCGTCACCATCTGGTAACCCATGCCCGGGCAGGATTCGGAGCGCCGCTCCCGGCACCGGGACGCCGCGAGCGGCGACCCGAACGGTCGTCATCGCGGCTCCGTCGCGCCGGAAACCTTCCGGCGCGGCTTTCAAACGCTCGGTGAATTGGCCATCGAGGGCGTGCAGGTGTCGGCGCGCGCCACCGACCTGGCCACCGGTCGCGTGCTGCTCTCGATCGACGATCACGTGGTGATGCCACTCGCCCATGTGGGAACGGTGCTGCTGCTGATCGAGGTCGCCGCCCGGCTGCGCGACGCCGACTTCGGCGCCTACCCGATTCTCGACCGCACCACGGCCGACGCGGTCGCCGAATCCGGGCTCTGGCAGCACCTGCAGGCGCCGTCGCTGCCGGCCGCCGACCTGGCCGCGCTCGTGGGCGCCTGCCACGACAACCTGGCCACGAACGTGCTCCTCCGCGCGGTCGGCCTGAACGCAGTCAGGGCGCGGGCGGAGGGGCTCGGCCTCACCCGCACGGTGCTGCTCGACCGGGTACGCACCGAACGCGGGCCCGACGACGCGCCGCAGCTCTCGGTCGGCAGCGCCAAAGAGCTCACCCGGCTGTTCACCGCGCTGGCCCGCGGCGAGATCGTCGACGCCGACGTGAGCGCCCGCGTGCTCGGCTGGCTGTCGCTCGGCAGCGACCTCTCGCTCGTCGCCGGCGCGTTCGGCCTCGACCCGCTCGCACACCGCGAGGCCGACCACGGCCTGCTGCTGGTGAACTCCACCGGGTCGGCCGCCGGCGTGCGCAGCGAGACCGGCGTGCTGCGCGGGCCGCGGGCCGGCGTGACGTACTCCGTGTCGGTCGCGTTCAGCGACGACAGCCTGCAGACCCGCCTCGCCGTGATCGACGGATGCCGCGCGGTCGGCCGCGACCTGCTGTCCTACGTGCACTGAGCCCCGCCTCGACCAGCGGAATCTCATGCCCGCGGCGCCGCACGGCAGGCCGCCGGGGCGCTCGACGGCACGACCGATCGTCCCCGCTGGCCGCTCGAAATCGCCCGGGAACTCGATTCCTCGGAACAACGGGCCTGGGCCCAGGACGTGCGCAGCCAGTACGCCGATGGCCTCAACACCCTCTCCGGCGTCTAGCCCGCCCCGCTGTGGGCGCCGTTCCGTCGGGCGAGCGCCGCTCGCGCCGGCGCATCGTGGGGTGCGCCGGGAGCGGCTGCAGGGCGCACAGGCTGCACACTATTCGCCGTCGACCAGGGACCGTGGGGCCCGATACGGCCGCGCGGGGACGAACCCGGCCGCACGAGCACGTAAAATAGAACAATCCCCTTCGGGCATTCGCCCGCTTTCCCCCCTGGACCATTGGAGCCACCGTGGCCGCGCCCACTCATCTTGATTCCGTCATCGCCCTCGCCCGTCACCGCGGCTTCGTCTTTCAGGCCGGTGAAATCTACGGCGGTTCCCGCTCCGCCTGGGACTACGGCCCCCTCGGCGTGGAGCTGAAAGAAAACATCAAAAAGCAGTGGTGGCGCTCCATGGTCACCGGCCGCGACGACGTGGTGGGCCTGGACTCCAGCGTGATCCTGCCCCGCCAGGTCTGGGAGGCATCCGGTCACGTGGAGGTCTTCAGCGACCCGCTCATCGAATGCACCAGCTGCCACAAACGCTTTCGCTCCGACCACCTCGAGGAGGAGTACGAAGAGAAGAAGGGCCGCGTTCCCGAAAACGGCCTCGACGACATCGCCTGCCCGAACTGCGGCAACCGGCACACCTGGACCGAGCCGCGCGCCTTCTCCGGCCTGCTGAAGACCTTCCTCGGCCCGGTCGACGACGAGGCCGGCATGCACTACCTGCGCCCCGAAACCGCCCAGGGCATCTTCGTGAACTTCGCCAACGTGCTGCAGGCCTCGCGCTCGAAGCCCCCGTTCGGCATCGGCCAGATCGGCAAGAGCTTTCGCAACGAGATCACCCCCGGAAACTTCATCTTCCGCACCCGCGAGTTCGAGCAGATGGAAATGGAATTCTTCGTCGAGCCGGGAACGGATGAGACGTGGCACCAGTACTGGATCGACACCCGCATGAAGTGGTACACCGACCTCGGCATCAACCCCGAGAACCTGCGCCTGTTCGAGCACCCCGCCGAGAAGCTGTCGCACTACTCCAAGCGCACCGTGGACATCGAGTACCGCTTCGGCTTTCAGGGCGGCGAGTTCGGCGAGCTGGAAGGCGTGGCCAACCGCGGCGACTTCGACCTGTCGACGCACGCCAAGGCATCCGGCAAGGACCTGTCCTACTTCGACCAGACCAAGAACGAGCGCTGGACGCCGTGGGTCATCGAGCCGGCCGCCGGCCTCACCCGCTCGCTGATGGCCTTTCTCGTCGACGCGTTCCGCGAAGAAGAGATTCCCAACGCCAAGGGCGGTGTGGACAAGCGCACCGTGCTGGGGCTCGACCCGCGCCTCGCCCCGGTCAAGGCCGCGATTCTGCCGCTGTCGCGTAACGAGA
>JAWOHA010000140.1:0-6466 GCA_046496385.1 Cryobacterium sp.
GTGCGGGGGCCGGAGTGGGCGGACCCGAGCCAGGCCTGGCGGCCGGCGCAGACGCACCGGGCGAATAGGCCGGTCAGTGAGTGACCTGGGGTTGGGCTGTCGGCTCACGGGATCTCGATCCCTCGCAAGCTCGGGCCTCGACCGGCGCGGGGGCGGCGGACCGGCGGGAGGGGGCGACCGGCGGGAGGGGACGACCGGCGAGAGGGGGCGACGGTTTCGCTGATCGAGGCGCGAGGCACGAGCGATCGAGATCTGGTGAGACGCTCTGCAGTTCGGGTGGCGGCGGGGCGTACAGCTAACGCGGGCGGGGGACCGGCCGATAGTGGGCCGTGATGACTCGTCCGAGGCATCCGCTATCAGGGATGAGCTCATGATCGTTGTCACCCGGCTGAACAACAGCCAATTCGCGATCAATCCCGACCTGATTGAACGCATGCACGCCAACCCCGACACCACCCTCGTAATGGTCGACGGCGCCAATTTCATCGTCACCGAGACCATGGCGGAGGTGATCAGCCTCATCGCCGCGTACCGGGCCCGGGTCATCTCGCTGGCCTATCTGCCGGCGGACGGGCCGACCGAGCCCGACGGTCCACGCCCCCTGAGAGCCGTGTAATGGATCCGGCCACCATTATCGGGCTGGTCGTCGCCTTCGGCGCCCTGTTCGCCATGATCACGCTTGAAGGCGCCCATGTTGAGTCGATCCTGATTCCTGCGCCCATGATTCTGGTCTTCGGCGCCACGATCGCCGTGGGCATCGCCGGCGGCACCCTGAAAGACTTCGTCGCGGCGGTCAAATACCTGCCGCAGGCGTTTATCGGCAGGAACACGCCGCCGCATCAGGTCATCGATCAAGTCGTGGGCCTGGCCGAAACCGCTCGCAGCTCGGGCCTGCTGGCCCTGGACCAAGCCGCCGAAGAAGTGAGCGACCCCTTTCTGCGCGGCGCGCTGCGCAATATCGCCGACGGCACCGACGGTGAAGACCTGCGCGTGCTGCTGGAAGACGAAATCGACTCCAAGGCCAAAAGCGAGCGTAAGGCCGCGAAGTTCTACACCAGCCTCGGCGGCTACGCGCCGACGGTCGGCATCATCGGCACCGTTGTGTCGCTGACCCACGTGCTGGAGAACCTCTCCACCCCCGACCTGCTCGGACCCATGATCGCGACGGCTTTCGTGGCTACGCTCTGGGGCCTGCTCTCAGCAAACTTTCTCTGGCTGCCCATCGGGGCGCGGTTGCGCCGCCTGTCCGACATGGAGATCGACCGTCTCAACCTGCTGCTCGAAGGATCCCTGGCCATTCAGGCCGGAATCCAGCCACGCCTGCTCGGCGAACGGCTGCGAGCCATGGTGGCACCGGACATCCAGCCGCGCCGCGCGGGCAAAGCTTCTGCCGACACCGATGCTGACGCCGAAACCATCCCCGCCGCCGTATGAGCTCACGCCAACGTCAACGCCAACGTCGCACCGGCCTCGATGAGTCCGGCGACGAGCATCCCGACGAACGCTGGATGGCCTCCTACATGGACATGGTCACCGTGCTGATGTGCATGTTCATTGTGTTGTTCGCCATGTCCAGCGTCGACCAAGGCAAGTATGAGCAGCTCGCGGACTCGCTGGCCACCGGCTTCGGCGTCGTCGACCGGGGAGAGGAGAACACCGTCGTGGGCGTCGTCGTGGCGGCGGGGGAGCCCGCGACCGTTGACAGTGCCCCCATCGCGGCAGACATCACCGACCTGCAGCGTGCCGTCAACGAGGTCGCCAGCCTGTCAGCGCTGAAGGAGTCGGTCGAGGCCGGCCTGGCCGTTGCCGGCCTGTCGAACGCCGCCGAGTTCATCGTGAACGAACGTGGGCTCACCGTCGGGTTGGTCGGTTCGGAGAGCTACTTCGCCCCCGACAGCGCCGACCTCAGCGCGGAGGCTGTGGCGATCATCAACGCGATGGCTCCCGCGCTGGTGGGGGTGCCCAACGAAATTTCCGTGGAGGGCCACGCCGACGTGCACGGCCAGTCCGTGAACTATGCCACCGACTGGGAGCTCTCTGCCGCACGGGCGGCCCGGGTGCTGCGCCAGATGCTGGGGCAGGGCGGCATCGCGCAGGGGTCTATCTCGGCCGTCGGCTACGGATCCGCCCGGCCCAGTTCCACCGGCAGCGCACTGGCCGACATGGCCCAGAACCGACGCGTCGACATCGTCGTGCTCTCCGATCTTCCCGAAGACGTGCGCGCGATCATCCCCGGGGTCATCGAGCAGCACAGCCCCCCGGCGTAGTCCGGCGCCGCGTCGGCACAATCTTCGGCGACAGTGCTTACATCACCGGTGACACGGCCGATAGTCGGCACCGTGACGGTCGACGAACTAACAGGCAGTGGCGTGCGCGCGAAGCGGGCGACGTCGTCGACGGTCGAGCTGTACGATTTTCGCCGCCCGTCGACTCTGGCCCGCGAGCATTCCCGGGTGCTGGACCTGGCCTTTGAGACCTTCGCCCGGCAATGGGGCACGCAGATCACCGCCCGGGTGCGGGTGATGAGCAGCGTGGCCTGCACCTCCGTGGTGATGCAAACCTACGACGATTACGCCGCGTCCCTCCCCGCGACCACGGCCATGATCCTGGTCGGCATCGACGGGCTGCCCGCTCGGGGTGTGATTCAGTTTCCCACCGCGGTCGCCCTCACGTGGGTGCGCCACATGCTCGGCGGCAATGGGCCCTCCGCCGATCTGCCCGAACGCAAATTCACGCAGATCGAGCAGGCCCTGGTCTGTCAACTGATCGGCGAGAGTCTCGAAGACCTGCGGTACTCGATGAGCGACCTGCTCACCGCGGAACTGCACATCGACGCCCTGCAACACAACTCGCAGTTCGCGCAGGCCGCGGCCACCGGAGACCTTATGGTCGTGGCCCACTTCACGATCCGGATTGCCGACCGCACCAGCCGGGCCACGGTGGCCCTTCCCGCTTCCGCCGTGCACCTCTCCGAGGTGAACCCCACCCAGAACGTGGGTAACGCACGGGAACTCATTCAAGCGCAGATCGCATCCGTTCCCGTTGACGTGGCCCTGCGCCTCGACATCGCGCAGGTGCTGACCAGCAGCATCCTGTCCCTGGCCGTCGGCGATGTGCTGCCCATTCCCCATCCCCACCATCGCCCGTTGACGCTCACCGTCGATGGTCGTGCCCTGGCTCGCGCCGCGGTGGGAGCCAATGGCGCCCGCCTGGCCTGCATCGTGATCGACACCGAGGAGAAACCTGCATGACCCCCACCCGAATGATGGCCGTCAACGCCGTCGAGGCCCTGATTCGCGTGCTCCCCACGGCTACCCGGCTGACCCCCGTGCACCATTCCGGTGCCGCACCGACCGGCGCCTGGAGCGGTTCGGTGATCGCGTCGTTCGTGGGCGCCGAATCCGTCGACCTTGCCATCGCCCTGGTGAATCCCACCTCCATGGATGCCGCCGGCGGCTCCGCCCTCGTCTCCAGCAGCGACGTGCTGCGCCCGGCCCTCGAAAGCGCGGCCGACGTGCTCGGCATCGGGGTGCTCGGCGACAACCGTGTCGAAGACGCGACCGAACTGTTCGGATCCGACGAGGCCATCGTCTTCGACCTTCTCGGTGGCTCCGGCGTGATCGGCTGGTTCGCCATGCGCGAGAGCAAGAACAGCTTCGGTTCCGGTTCCGGTTCCGGAGCTCGCTCCGGCGGCGCTGACGTCAGCGGAAAGCTGGGCCGCATCCGCAACGTCGAAATGGCGCTCACGGTCGAAATCGGACGCACCCGCATGTCGGTGCGCGACGTGCTCTCCCTCGAACCGGGCGCCGTCGTCGAACTGGACCGCTCTGCAGGCGCCCCCGCCGACATTCTGCTCAACGGCCGCCTCATCGCCCACGGCGAAATCGTCGTCGTCGACCAGGACTATGCCGTGCGCATCACCCAGATTCTCGACGTGGCGGAGGGCCTCGCCTAAATGGACACCGTCATCGTGGCGTTGCGGGTGCTGCTGTCCCTCGGCGTGGTGCTCGCTCTGCTCTGGTACCTGCAGCGCCGCATCAGTCGGGTCACCCGCGGCACGCAGACCCCCAACCTCGTCACCGTCGTGGGCCGGCAGGCCGTGGGGGCCAAATCGTCCGTCGTGGTCGTCGACGTCGACGGTCAGCGCCTCACCCTCGGCGTCACCGACCAGTCCGTGACCATACTGCACGCCACGAACACCGCGGGAGTGGCTCCGCCCGCCGCGCCCGCCGCACCCGCCGCGACCGACGAATCTGACGCGACCGGTGCGGCCGAGTTCGCCCGGCTGCTCGGCCTGGTCAGCGTAACGGAGGCCGCCGTGCCGGCGAGCGCGCCGGCCGCCGTAGCCGCCCCCGCGCCACGCTTCGCCGGCTCGATCCTCTCGCCGAGCACCTGGCAGCAGGCTGCCACCACCCTTCGGCAGGGCCGGTGAACACCACCCGCACCCGCACGGCACGACTCTGCGTTCAGATCGGCCTGCTGCTCGTGGTCGTTCTGGCCGTGTTCTACATCATGACCCCCACCGGTCAGGCGGCCGCTCTGCCGCTGGACCCGCAGACCGCTCCGGTCGACCCGCTCGACCCCGGAACCGGCGGGCTCTCTGTCGACATCAACGGCCCCGACGGGGCGCCGTCGTCGGCGATCGTCACCCTGCTGGGCATCACCCTGCTGTCGGTGGCCCCGGCGCTGCTGCTCATGATGACCAGCTTCACGAAGATCTTCGTGGTGCTCGCCATGACCCGCAACGCCCTCGCCCTGCCGTCGATCCCGCCCAACCAGGTGCTCGCCGGCCTGGCCCTGTTTCTGTCGCTGTTCATCATGGCGCCGGTGCTCACCGACATCAACGACCTCGCCGTCACCCCCTACCTCGATGGCACCACGACGTTCACCGACGCCCTCAGCACCGGCAGCGAACCGTTGCGCGTGTTCATGATGGCCAACACCCGCGAAGAAGACCTCGCCCTGATGACCCGGGCCGCCGGCCTGGACAACCCCGACAGCCCCGACGACGTGACCCTGCTCACCCTCATCCCGGCGTTCATGATCTCGGAACTGCGCGCCGCGTTCATCATCGGCTTCGTCATCTTCATTCCGTTCCTCGTGATCGACATCGTCGTTTCAGCCGCCCTCATGAGCATGGGCATGATGATGCTGCCCCCGGTGATGATCTCGCTGCCGTTCAAGATTCTGCTGTTCATCCTCGTCGACGGGTGGGGCCTGATTCTGACGACCCTCATCGGTAGTTACCGGGTGGCCTAGTGGACAGCAACGCGGTACTCGACATCGGCCTGCAGGCCTTGATCCTCGCGGCCAAGCTCTCCGCACCGATGCTCATCACCGCCCTCGTGGTGGGTTTTTCCATCTCCCTGCTGCAGTCGATCACGCAGATTCAGGAGGTGACGTTGTCGTTCGTTCCCAAGGCCATCGCCGTGTCCCTGGCCCTCCTCCTCTGCGGGCACTGGATGATCGCCGAGTCGGTCGCGTTCACCTACGCCATGTTCGAGAAGATCCCCGCGCTGCTCGGCGGAGGCTGAGCGCCATGGAATTCGTGCTCAACTTCGCCTGGATCGAAGCCACCATGCTCGCCGGAGTGCGCATGGTGGCCTTTCTGGTGATCGCCCCACCGTTTTCGTACAACGCCTTTCCGTTGCGCATCAAGGCGATGCTGGCCATCGGACTGTCCCTGGCGGTGTCACCCCGCGCCGCCCTCGGCTACGTCTCGCAAGACACCGCGTCGTTCGTCGGCGCGCTCATCCTGGAGATTCTGGTCGGCGCCATCCTCGGCTTTCTGGTTTACGTCGTCTTCGCCGCCATTCAGGCCGCCGGCGGGCTCATCGACATGTTCAGCGGCTTCTCCATGGCCCAGGGTTTCGACCCGCAGTCCATGGTGAACGGCGCCCAGTTCACCCGGTTGTTCCAGATGACTTCCCTCGCCCTGCTGTTCGCCTCCGGCGGCTACCAACTCATCATCGGCGGGCTGGTGCGTACCTTCACCGCGATCCCCATCGGCGGCGGCCTCGACATCGCCATCCCGGTGCAACAGATCATCGCGGCCACGAGCCAGATGTTCCTCGCCGCGGTGCAGATCGCGGGCCCGCTGCTCGTGGTGCTGTTTCTGGCGGATGCCGGCCTCGGCCTGCTCACCCGGGTCGCCCCTGCGCTCAACGCGTTCGCCCTCGGCTTTCCGCTCAAGATCCTGATCACCCTGATTCTGGTCTCTTCGATCTACGTAGCCCTGCCCGGCATCGTGTCGACGCTCACCGGCCGGGCCGTCGACGCCCTGATGGGGGTGAGCTGATGCCTGAACCCGACTCCGGTGAGCGCAGCGAACCGGCCACCCCGAAACGAATGAAAGAGGTGCGGCAGAAGGGTCAGCTCGCCAAATCCCAGGACGTCACCGCCTGGATCGGCGTGGGCGCGGCCGGTGTCATGCTCACCGGCACCATCGCCGCCGGCGCCATCGCCG
>JAWOHA010000157.1:0-6907 GCA_046496385.1 Cryobacterium sp.
TTTTTATACTGCACCGACTGTCATCGCACCGAACGTAGTGCCCACAACGAGGAGAGAGAACCATGTATCCCATGACGAAGAACGAGGCCGGAGCAATCGTGCGCGCCGCACGCGTGCGGGCGGGCATCACCTGGGCCGAGCTGGCCGGCGAGCTGAAGGCTCCCACGGTTTGGACCACCGCCGCCCTCCTCGGTCAGCACCCCCTGACCGCCGAGCAGGCGCAGCGCACCGCCACGCTCCTCGACCTCGACGAAGCCGTGGTGGCCGCTCTGCAGGATCAGCCGTATCGCGGGAGCGACCCGGCCATCGCCGCCGACCCCACGATCTACCGCTTCCACGAAGCCATCTCGGTATACGGGCCCGCGCTCAAGGAACTGATCCATGAGGAGTTCGGTGACGGAATCATGAGCGCGATCAACTTCTCGGTCGACGTCGCCCGCCGCTCCGACCCCGACGGTGACCGGGTCGTGGTGACCTTCGACGGTAAGTTTCTCAACTACCGCTGGTAGGCCGGCAGCCGGGGCGGCATCAGTCTCCCAGGCGCACCCTCGTGTTGTTGACGGATGCCGCCGGCGACTCCCAGAGTGCCGTCACGCCGGCCGCCAGCTCGGGTTCGAGGCCGGCGAGGGAGCGCACCACGAAAATCACCGCGGCGGCGGTGAGGTCGGCCTGGGCCGCGGTGGGCGGGGCGAAGCCGCGCCCGACCGCGCGGGTCCAGGTCTCGGCGGCCGCCTTGACGCTGGCGTAGTTGGCGCCGCCGGGGGTGGGGGCGTCGACCGTGATGCTCGACACGATCGCCAGCCGGCCGGCGGGGGAACCGAGCAGGTCGGCGTTGAAGGCCCGGGTGGTGTGGCGCAGGGTGGTCAGCACGTGGGAGTTCAGAAAATCCCAGTCCTCGTCGGTCTGACCGGCCAGGCCGCCGCCGCCGCGCCATCCGCCCACGAGATGGATGAGCCCGTCGATCGGGCCGTGTTCGGCGTGCACCCGCTCGGCCAGCGCCGTCACCGCGGCCCGGTCGGTGAGGTCGCAGGCATAGCGTGCGGCGGCCGGCACCGCCTCGAGCCGCTCGGCGTTGGAACCCACGGCGATGACACGGGCGCCCGCGTCGGTGAGCGCGGCGGCGACCGCCCGGCCCGCCGCGCCGCCCGCACCGGCGACAAGCACGGTGCGGGCAGCGACGAAGGGGGCACGCCGGTCGGCGGACCGGTCAGGCATGCTCGTGCACCGCCGGGCGGGCGGGGTCGCCCGGGACCAGATCGTGCGCGGTGATGCCCACGGTGGACGCGATCACGGCGCGCATCTTCTTCTCGAGCGCTTCGAAGAACATCGACAGCGGGAACTCGTCGTCGAGAACCTCGTCGGTGTACCCCTTCGGGGCGCCGGCCAGAACCTCGTCGCTGAGCCCCCGGGCCCAGCGCGAGGCCGGGTTCGGGGTGAGCGTCTCGGCGATCATCGCGTACGCGGCCAGCCAGTGTGCTGTTCTGGGCCGGTCGATCGACGCCCAGTACAGCTCGTCGATGCGGGTGCCCAGGGCGATCACGCACTCGGGCACGGCGTCCCAGTCCACGGTGAGGCGGGTGTCGGTCCAGTGCAGCACGTGGTGCTGGTGCATCCACGCGAACAGCAGCTGCCCACCGAGCCCGTCATAGTTGCGCACCCGGCTGCCGGTGATGGCGAAGCGAAAGATACGGTCGAAGATCACCGCGTACTGCACCAGTTTGGCGTGCCGACGGGCCTCCGGGCTGGCGTCACCGTCGCGTTCGATGCTGACTGACTCGCGGAACGCGGTGAGGTCGCAGCGCAGTTCTTCCAGGGAGTACAGAAAGAACGGCATGCGCTGCTTGATCATGAACGGGTCAAAGGGCAGGTCGCCGCGCATGTGGGTGCGGTCGTGGATGAGATCCCACATCACGAAGGTCTCTTCGGCGAGCCGCTGATCGTCCAGCAGCGCGGCGGCATCGGCGGGCAGCACCAGCCGGGTGATGTCGGCGGCGGCGGCCACGACACGGCGAAACCGCGCGGCCTCCCGGTCGGCGAAGATCGCCCCCCACGTGAACGTCGGCACCTCCCGCATCGCCACCGTTTCGGGAAACAGCACCGCCGAGTTGGTGTCGTACCCCGGGGTGAAGTCGAGAAAACGAATCGGCACGAACAGGGCGTTGGTGTACTGCTCCTCCAGCTCGGTGATGAAATCCGGCCAGATCACCTCGATGAGCACGGCTTCCACGAGCCGGCTGGTGCTGCCGTTCTGGGTGTACATGGGAAAACACACCAGGTGGCGCAGGCCGTTGACCCGGTGGCGCTGGGGCTGGAAGGCCTGCAGGGCGTTCAGAAAATCGGGCACGCCGAAGCCGCCGTCGACCCAGTGCGCGAAGTCGCGGCGCAGCGCCGCGAGGTAATCGGCGTCGTGGGGGAACAACGGGGCGAGTTCTTCGACGGCGGCCACGATGATGGCCACGGATGCCGCGGCCATCGCGTGCGCGTCGGCGTCGCCGATCGACCCGTCGGGCGCCTGCACGGCCTGCAGCGCCGTGGCGGCGGCCTTGAGGCTGAGCCAGGCGGGTTGCCGGGCCGGGTCGACGTGGGCGGTGCGGCCGGCATCTTCGAGAACCTCGGGCTCACCGATCAACGCGGCTGCGGCGTGTGCTGCAGCGAGTTGTTTCTCCTTGATGGATATCGACATGGGAACCTCCCGTCCTCGTGTGTGCCGCGGTCGCGGCGGGTGTGCGGCGCCCTCGCGGAAACCGATTTCAGCGTATCCGTCGGGCCGCGCGGTTATCTTGTGATCTGCCACAGGTTTTCGCGGTCGGAGCCCGGTGTGCGCACGACTTGTCGGCGTTGACGCATTTTTTCGCCGCACGGCCGGAGTCGGAGATGCAGAAAATCATCCACAGATCGTTCCGACCCGCTTCGGGGAGCGGCGCACGTGCCACGATCGCTGGACTTTCTTCGACGCCGACCGGGAGGCCCACGATGACCAGGCAGAACGTTCTGCGCCGAACGGCCCTGCTCGCGGCTCTCGGCACCACCCTGGCGGTTGGGCTGAGCGCCTGCACCCCGTCGGCGGGCCGGCACCGGCCGCTGAGGAGCTGAACCGGCCCCGACCGAGCCCGGCAATTGACCCTGAGCTTGCCGGCGGATGCACCCGGGCGCGGGCACCGGGAATACCGTGGAAAGCAGGCCTGGTTCATCAGCCCCGGCCGTCAACCCGGAAGGACCAGCCCGTGGCCAGCATGAAACCAACCGGAAACCCGGGCGGGGAATCCGACCGGCAGCACTTTTCGCCCACGCCGCGCGGTGCGCGGTTCGGCAAAGCCTTCGCGCTGATCGGCCCACGCATGGACGCCCGCGGCGCCGCCACGCACCGCCGTGACCTGGTGGCATCGGCCACCGGCGTGGTCGTGGAGGTGGGTGCCGGCTACGGAGCCACCTTCCCCTTCTACCCCCGTGCCGTGCAGCGGGTGCTGGCGCTGGAACCCGACGCCACCCTGCACTCCATCGCGGGCATCGCCGCCCTGGACGCCCCGGTGACGATCACCGTGCGGCAGGGCGTCGCCGAGGCGATTCCGGCCGCCGATTCCTCGGTCGACACCGTTGTGGCGAGCCTGGTGCTCTGCAGCGTCGATGACCAGGCCGTGGCTCTGGCCGAAATCGTGCGGGTTCTCACCCCCGGCGGCCGGCTGCTCTTCTACGAACACGTGCGCTCCGCCAACCCGGTGCTCGGCCGGGTCGAAGACGCCCTCACTCCGGTCTGGGGGTCTGTCGCGGGCGGATGCCACCCGAACCGGGACACCCTCCGGGCGCTGAGGAACGCGGGGCTGATCGTGACCGAGCAGAAGCGGTTCGGCTTCTCGGTTCTTCCGGGTGTGCCCCGGGTCGCCCACGTGCGCGGGGTCGCCACCAAACGCTGAGGCGTCAATCACGCGAGCGATCGCCCCGCTGCAGCATAATGAGGGGTGCCCGACCCCACCCCGCCCCAGCGACCCGGCATCGCCCTCGCCGTGCTCGCGCTCGTGGTCGCACAGGTGCTGGTCTTTCACCGCTTCGTGCCTAACCTCGGCGGCTACGCGTCGCTCGCCGAAACCTTTCTGCCCTGGCTGGGACTGCCGGTCATGGTGCTCGGGGTGCTCGTGTTGCGCCGATCGTCCCGACTGGCGGCGCTCGCCGTGACCTCGGCGGCGCTGGTCTGGGCCCTGACCTTCCTGCCCTCGATAGTGCCGCAGAACGGCACGGGCCCCGCCACATTCACCGTCGCCAGTGAGAACGTGCGGGCCGACAATCCGCGGGCCGGCGAGGTGGCGGCCGCCCTGGCCGCCACGGGTGCCGACGTCGTGGCCGTGCAGGAGCTCGACACCGCCTCACGCGACGCCGTGGCGGCGGCACTGAACCCGACGCATCCGTTCGCGGTGGTTGTCGGAACCGTGGGCCTGTGGAGCAGCAGGCCGATTCTGGAGTCCGCCACCCTCGATCTCGGGCTCGGCTGGGACCGGGCGCTGTGGGCCGACATCGACACGGATGCCGGCCGCACCCGCGTGTACACCGTGCACCTGGACTCCATTCGGCCGGGCCGGGAATCCGCCCGTGACGCCATGCTCGCCGAGCTCGGCGAGACCCTCGACCGGGATGTGACGCCCCGAATCGTGGTGGTCGGCGATTTCAACAGTGCCACCACCGACCGGGCTTTCGCGCGATTCGCCGAGTCGGTCACCGACGTGAACACCAGTACCTTCGGGCTGGGGTTCACCTGGCCGAGCGCCTTTCCGGTGGCGCGGCTCGATCACCTGCTCGTGCGCGGGTATTCTCCGGTGTCGAGTACGGTGCTGCCCGCCAACGGCAGCGACCACCGCGGCATTCTCGTGTCGCTGCGGTAGCGCGCGCCGGTCAGCCGCGCGTTCGGGTCAGCCGTGCGTTCGGGTCAGCCGGCGGCAGCATTGCGCGGGGCGGCGGCCTGCAGCACCCAGAGCGAGGTGATTTCAGCAGCCCGGGCGGCGTGCAGGGGGTCGCTCGCGTCGGTGGCCCGCGCATGCGTGGGCCGGGTGTCGTGGCGCGTCACGACGGTGAGTCCGGCGTCGTCGATCAGATCCAGCAGGGTGCCCCGAGACCGCAGGCCCAGCCGCTCGGCGATGTCGGAGATGATCAGCCAGCCCTCACCGCCGGGAAGCAGATGCTCTGCGAGGCCGCCGAGAAAACCGCGCAGCATGCGGCTGTCGGGGTCGTAGACCGCATGATCGGTGGCGGTGACCGCGCTCGCCGGGATCCACGGCGGGTTGCACACCACCAGGTGGGCGCGTGCGGGCGGAAACAGGTCGGCGTTCAGCACCGTGATGCGGTCGGACAATCCCAGCCGGGCCACGTTCTCGGCCGCGCAGGCCAGTGCCCGCGCGGACTGGTCGGTGCCGGTCACCCGGGTGACGCCGCGCCGGGCCAGGATCGCGGCGATCACGCCGGTGCCGGTGCCGATGTCGAACGCGACCAGGCCGGCGGGCTCGGGCGGTGCGGCGGTCGGCAAGGGAGTCGACTCGACCAGGCCGAGGTATTCGCCCCGCACCGGGGAGAAGACGCCGTAGTGGGCGTGGATGCGGTCGTGGTCGCCCAGCGCAGGCACGGCAACACCCTTGCGTCGCCACTCGTGCGCGCCGACGATGCCGATCAGTTCGCGCAGCGCGGTGACCGAACCGGGCTCCGTCGCCGGGTTCCCGGCCGGACCCCAGGTCTCGGTGCAGGCTTGCCGAATGTCGGGTGCCCGGCGCAGCGGAATGCCGAAGTCGGCATCGAGCGGCACGAGCAGCAGGCCGAGCAGCCGGGCTCGGCGTTCGGCCTCGGCACGGTGCCGGCGAAAGGCCTGGGTGAGGTCGGCGTCGCGGGGGCGTGGCCCGCGGTCCAGGCGCCGCCCGAGGGCCTGCAGCAGCTGACGGGCGTTGTGGTAGTCGCCGCGCCAGAGCAACGCGGTGTTCTTCTGCACCAGACGGTACGCCGCGTCGGCGGTGAGGGTGTCATCGACGACCACGATCCGGGCGGGCGCCGGGAAGCCGCTCTCGGAACGCCAGAGCGCCGAGCGTGCCGTGCCGGCTTCGGTCCAGTGCAGGTCTGGAACGGCCGGGTCGGGGGCAGGCCGGGCGGCGGGTGCATCGGCAGCGGGCAGTTGCGCGGCGGTGGGGGTGACGGGGGACGACATCGTTCCATTCTTGCCCGCATCCGCTCGAATCGGTAACCGTCGGGCGCCGGTCGGCCGGTCGTATGGTGGCTACCCGGATGGTGGGCATCGAGGTGCTGCGCTCCCAGAATCGTCGATGACGGCCGCAGCCGGGTGATCGGGCACGGCAGCTGCCCGAGCCAGGGCACCCGCCCGGTCGTCGCAAACGGTACGATTTGAGAACAACTGTACTGGGCAGCGATCGAAGGGCACACGTGAGCGGGCTCGACTTCGCCGGCGTCATCAGTGAATTCATCACTCTGATCGGGCTTTTTTTCGGTGCCATAGTGTATCTGGCCGGCCTCTCGATCCGCGGTATCAGCGGGAGGTGGGTGCGCACGGATGCCGTGATCTGCGCGGCGCTGCCGACCAGCGTCATTCGCTGGTACGACCATTTCGGTGACGTTCACGAGAGCGCCGCCGACACGCATGAGACCGCGCACCTGGACCCCGGGGAAGACGTGCTGGTCTGGTTTCGCCGACGCAGCCCGGAACGGTGTCGCACGCATGACCCCGCCCTGGACGGCAAACCGCTGCGGGTGACCGGGCTGATTCTGCTCGGCATCGGCGCCGCGGCAGCCGTCGCCGGCATCGTCATCATGTTCCTCTGAACCTTTTCCCCCGCGGTCTGAGGATCGTCGCGCCAGGGCTGCGATCCCTCGTTCCTCGGGCCTCGACCGGCGGAAGACCGCTGGTCGAGGCGCGACGCAGGAG
>JAWOHA010000259.1:0-8719 GCA_046496385.1 Cryobacterium sp.
GTGTCGGCCAGTTCGGCGACGGCCGCGAGGGTCGCGGCATCCGCAGGCCCGTCCACGGTGATCTCGAAACGCTTGCCCACCCGCACCGAGGTGAACTGGTTCTGGCCCAGACGGCCGAGAGCTCCGGCGACGGCCTTGCCCTGCGGGTCAAGCAGCTCGGCCTTGGGCATAACTTCGACGACGATGGTTGACACATTCGTTGGCACAGTGCACTCCAGAAAGGCTTGAGGTGGATTCCCCGATTCTACAGGTCAGCCCGTCTCGCGCGTCACGCGGATGCGTGCGGGGCGGCTGCGAGGTGGCCCTGTCCGATCAGGATGCCACGCAACACGTCGCGAATGGCGGCGAGACCCTCGTACGTTTCCACGAAGCTGGTACTCAGCGGGGACAGCCCGATCCGCAGACCGTCGGGGGAGCGAAAGTCGGGGATCACGTCGTTGGCCCAGAGAATCTCGGTGATCTGCTTCATGGCCGGGTGCCGCACCGTGACGTGGCTGCCGCGGTGGGTGTGTTCCCGCGGCGACGCCAGAATCACGCCCATCGGCACCAGCCAGTCATCCACGAGGCTGATCGCGTACTCGGTGAGCGCCACCGATTTTGCACGCACCTGCTCGATGCCGGCCTCGTCGATCATGGCGATGGTGTCCTGCATGGCGAGCATGCCCACGACGGCGGGCGTTCCGCTCATGAAGCGGCGGATGCCGGCGGCCGGCACGTACCCCGGCCCCATCTCGAAAATATCCTTCGTGCCCATCCAGCCCTGGATGGGCTGGCTGAGCACCTCCTGCAGATCGTGGCGCACGTAGCCGAAGGCCGGGGCGCCGGGGCCGCCGGACAGGTACTTGTAGGAGCAGCCCACCGCGAGGTCGACGTTGCACAGGTCGAGCTGCACGTTGACGGAGCCGACGGAGTGACTGAGGTCCCAGAGCACCAGTGCGTCGTGCTCGTGCACGAGGTCGGTGATGGCTCGCATGTCAGCGAGAAAACCGGACCGGTAGGCCACCTGGCTCAACAGCACCAGGGCGGTGTTCGGGCCGAGCACCCGGCTGACCTGTTCGGTCGTGACGCCGCCGGCCGGGTCGCTGTCGATCCAGCGCAGGGTGAGGCCGCGTTCGGCGGCGATGCCTTCCAGCACGTACCGGTCGGTGGGGAAGTTGTCGCTGTCGAGCACGATTTCGGTGCGGCCGGGGCGGGCGTCCACAGCCGCCCGGGCGAGCTTGTAGAGCAGCACGGTGGTGGAGTCGCCCACGAAGACCTGGCCCGGTGCGGCGCCGAGCGCGGCGCGGCCGAGGTCGTCGCCGATCTGCAGGGGCAGGTCCATCCACTCGTCGTCCCAGCCGCGGATCAGCCGGGTGCCCCAGGCGCCCGTGATGAATGCGGCGATGCGCTCGGCCGCGGCGCGGGTCGGCCGGCCGAGGGAATTGCCGTCCAGGTAGGCGACCGGGTTCGGCAGCACCGCACCGGTGTCGGATCCGGTTCCGGCGGCGAGGTCGGTCGCGTTCTCGGTGCCCACGAACCGGGCGCGGTAGTGCGCCAGCCCGTCGATACGGTCCTGCCGGCGGGCGAAGGCGAGGTGGCTGTCAGTGAGGGGAGCGGTGGGAGTCAATCGAAAAACCTCTCGGGGTGGCTCAGAACGGAACGGGCGGTGCACTGCCCGTCGAGCAAGGCGTCTGGGTGCTGAAAAATACCACGTTTCACGACGGAATCCCTCCGAGATGCTCAGGCACGCCGTCTAGGATCACCCCATGTCGTCTTCAGCCCGTCCGCCCGTGGAACGCACGCCGCCCCGGCGACGCGATGCGCGCGCGAACCGGGAACGTCTGCTGACCGAGGCGCGAGCTCTGATCGCGGTCAACGGGGTCGAGGCCTCCCTCGAAGAAATCGCCCGTCGCGCCGAGGTCGGGGTGGCCACGCTGTACCGTAACTTCGCCACCCGCGACGACCTCGTGCGGGTGCTGCACGGCCTGGCTCTCGACGAACTGGCCGCCGTGCGCGGTGAGATCGCTGCGGCCCCCACGGCGTGGGACGGTGTGGTGGTGTACACCGAGCGGGTGGCCGAATGGCTTGTCGCCGACCCGTCCCTGCCCCCGATTCTCAAACGCATGGCGACCCTCGACCCTGAGGCCCGGCCCTCCTCGGACTTCGACGCCTACATCGCCGCGCTCGTGGCCCGCGCGCAGGCCGACGGCACGCTGCGCTCCGACGTGGACGCGGTGGACATCGCCGTGCAGGTCACCATGGTCGGGTCCCTCGGCGGTCTCGGCGACGGTTATGCCGGCCAGTGGCGCCGCCAGCTCTCCCTCGTACTCGACGGCCTGCGCGCCGCCGGGCAGCCGCGCACCAAGCTGCCCGGCCGGCCGTTCACGGTACGGGCCTTCCAGGCGACCGTGCACGGTCTCACCCGACGAGCCACACGTCAGGCCCGCGGCCCGGTCACGGGCGGGCAGTAAGACCACCGCCGGCACCATCGCCGGCACCTCCGGCCGGGACCGCGCCGCGATCAGCGGGATGCTAGGCGCCGGTCAGACGTTCGAGCAGCTCTCGGTACCGGGCTGCGGTCTGCTCCACGATGTGGGCGGGAAGCACCGGAGGCACGCCCTCCTGGTTCCAATGGGCGGCGAGCCAGTCGCGCACAATCTGTTTGTCGAAGCTCTGCATGCGTTCGGCGGGGGTGGTGCCGGTGGCCCAGCGCTCGGCATCCCAGTAGCGACTGGAATCGCTGGTGAGCACCTCGTCGGCGAGCGTGATGACGCCCGTCCTCTGGTGGGTTCCGAACTCGAATTTGGTGTCGGCAAGAATCAAGCCGGCGTTCTCGGCGATGGCGGAGGCGCGGCGGAAGATCTCCAGCGACAGGTCCCGCAGCTTCGCCGCGGCATCGGCGCCGACCAGCTCGACCGTGCGCTCGAACGAGATATTCTCGTCGTGCTCGCCCATCGGGGCCTTCCAGGCCGGCGTGTACAGAGGCTCGGGCAGGCGGTCGCCGTCGTGCAGCCCGGCCGGCAGCGCAATGCCGCACACCGTCTGGGAGGCCTGGTATTCCTTCCAGCCGGAGCCGGTGAGGTAGCCGCGCACGACGCACTCGACCGGGAACATGTCCAAGGTGGTGCAGAGCATGGCCCGGCCGGCGACGGCGGCGGGGATCAGCTCGCGCACGGTGGCTCCCACCAGCTCGTGGTCGGCGATCAGGTGGTTGGCAACCGGGCAGAGCCGGTCGAACCACCACAGGCTCAGGGTGGTGAGCAGCTCGCCCTTGCCCGGAATACCGGGTTCCAGCACGTGGTCGAAGGCGCTGACCCGGTCGCTGGCCACGACGAGCACCCGGTCGGCGGTGGCGAGGCCCGCGGCGCCCGGGGCCGTCGCATCCGTCACCGCGGTGCGGGGAACGTAGAGGTCGCGCACCTTGCCGGAGTACGCGTGGGCCCAGCCGGGCAGCTGCACTGCGGCCGGGTCGGCGACGCGCGCGGCGATGTCGGTGCGCCATTGCCCCCCGGCGAGGCCGATGCTGCCCAGCGCGGCATAGGCGCGGCTGCGCGCCTGGGTGAAGTCGGTTCCCACGGCGACGACGCTGAGCACTCGGCCGCCGGTGGAGACCAGCTCGCCGGCGACGAGCGCCGTGGCGGCGTGGGCCACGGTCACACCGGGCACGGCAGCGGCGTCGGCCAGGCCGGTGATGGCACGGCCGATGAGCGGAGTCTCGGGGTAGTTCTCGCTGGCGAGCACCACGGTGACGGCGGCGTCGGCCGAGAAATGCGGCCACGGCAACTCGCCGAGGCCACCGGTGCTGGCGGCGTAGAGCAGGCCGGCGAGCGGGGTCACCAGGCGGGGCAGCACAACCTGGGTCTCGGGGTCGCCGAAACGGGCATTGAACTCGATCACCCGGATGCCGTCACGGGTGAGGATCAGGCCGCAGTACAGCAGGCCGATGAAGGGGGTGCCTTCCCGGGCCAGCTGGGCGATGGTGGGGTTCGCGACAGTGTCGATGATCTCGGTGATGAATGCCTGTTCACTGCCGAATTCGGTCTCGAGCCAGGGCAGCGGCGAGTAGGCGCCCATGCCGCCGGTGTTGGGGCCGACGTCGTTGTCGCCGAGGCGCTTGTAGTCCTGGGCGGGGGAGAGCGGCAGCACGGTGTGGCCGTCGCTGAGCAGAAACAGCGAGATCTCCTGGCCGTCGAGAAACTCCTCGATGAGCACGCTGCCGTGTTCGAGCCAGTACCGGCTGTGGGCGAGCGCCGCGTCGCGGTGCGGGGTGACCAGCACGCCCTTGCCGGCGGCGAGGCCGTCGGCCTTCACCACGTAGGGGGCACCGAACTCGTCCAGGGCGGCCTCGGCTTCGGCGAGGGTGCCGGCCCGCACGGCCCGGCCGGTGGGTACGCCGGCCTCGTGCATGATGCGTTTGGCGAAGGTCTTGCTGCCTTCGAGAGCCGCGGCGGCCTTGCCCGGGCCGAACACGGCGATGCCGCGGGTGCGCAACGCATCGGCGACGCCGGCCACGAGCGGAGCTTCCGGGCCGATCACCACAAGGTCCATGGCGTGTTCGATGGCATAGGCCGTGACGGCGACGGGGTCGTTCGCGTCGAGCACGGCGACCCGCACCTGCTGCGCAATGCCGGCGTTGCCGGGCGCAGCCGTGATGACATGCGGGGCCTCGTCTCGCAGCAGGGCGGTGATGATGGCGTGCTCGCGGGCACCGGAACCTAGAACCAGAATTCTCACCGCTTCAGGTTAGCGGATGCCCGGAAGGTGTCGGGCAGACTGTACCCATGGCACGAGCGAGAATTGACGACGGAGCGGGCGTGGCGGCGGTGCGTGCGGCGCTCGCCGCCGGGGCGCAGGCGAGCAGGGAGATCCGAGCCCAGGCGGTGCGCTACAGCCTGCAACTGCTGGCCGAACAGGCCGAGGGCAACACGGTCGAGGTGCGCGTGCCGCCGTTCGGGGCCGTGCAGTGCGTCGCCGGCCCGCGTCACACCCGCGGCACCCCGCCGAACGTCGTCGAGACCGATGCCGTCACCTGGCTGAACCTCGCCACCGGCGCCCTGTCGTGGCAGGCGGGCGTCTTGAGCGGAGCGATCCACGCCTCCGGGCAGCGTGCCGACCTCACCGGCCACGTGCCGGTGCTCCCGCTCTGACCGGCGGCAGCGCCTCGACCGGCGGTGGCCGGTGCATCCGCGCCGCCCGCCTCAGGCGAGGATCGCGGCGACCTCGGCGAGGGCCGGCAGCGACTCCGTGGCACCGTGACGGGTCACTGTGAGCGAGGCCGCGACGGTGGCCCAGCGCACCGCGTCGATCATGGCGTCGGGCGACACGGTTCCGGTCGCCGCCGCATCCGTCACCGCCAGCCGCGCCACGAGCGCCCCCACGAAGCTGTCACCGGCGGCGGTCGTGTCGACCGCGGTCGCCGGGCGTGCCGGCGCGAGCCCCAGCACCTGCCCGTCGTAGGCGACGATCGCTCCGTGCGCCCCGAGCGTCACGATCGCCCAGGTCTGCCCGGCGCTCAGCGCCTCGGCTGCCCGCTCGGCGTCGGCGTGGCCGGTCAGCTCGTGGGCCTCGATCTGGTTGGGCACCACGAGATCGACGGATGCCAGAAAACCGGCCGGCAGCGCCACCACCGGTGCCGGGGTCAGCACCGTGAACACCCCCGCGGCGCGCGCCTCGGCGATGGCCTGTTCGAGCACGACGACGGGAAGTTCGCACTGCATCACGAGATAGCCCGCGCCCACAATGGTGGAGCGCTGCTCCGCTGACAGGGCCACAACGCTCGCATTCGCGCCGGAGACGACCACGATCGAGTTCTCGCCCGACTCCGTCACGCTGATGTGTGCGGTGCCGGTCGCGCCGGTCACCGTGCTGAGTCCCGCCGACCGGATGCCCTCGCTCTCCACGAGCGCGCGCAACCGCTCCCCGTAGGCGTCTGCCCCGACGGCGCCGACGAAATCGACGCTGCCGCCCTGCCGCGCCGCGGCGACCGCCTGGTTCAGGCCCTTGCCGCCCGGGACCGTCTCAAAACTGGAGCCGAACAGGGTCTCGCCCGGCCGGGGCAGACGGGGCTGGCGAACCACGAGGTCCATGTTGGCGCTGCCGAGTACCGTGATTGTCTTCATGGCCCCAGTCTGACATCGGTAAAAATCCGCCGGATCCCCCGCGCACACAGCCGCAGCGTGGAAGAATAGCCGGGTGAGCCCTTCCGAACAGCCTGCTGCACAGCCCTCCGACGAACCGAGTGACCCGTCCGCTCCGCAGCCGTCCGCTTCCCAGCCGTCCGCTGGCGCGCCACGGCCCGCCCCGGAGTCGCGGATCGAGCACGTCGAAACCCCGATCGGCAGCATCACCGGAACTCTGCATCGCGCACCGCGCTACACCAACTTCATGATCCTCGGCGCCATCCTCGGCGTGGTCGGTGCGTTGGCGCTCACCATGGTCTTCCCCGAGAACGCCGACTTCAGCCGGGTGCAGATCTTCGGCTTCCTCCTGCTGGCCACGCTGGCGGCCGGGGTGGCTCTCGGAGCGAGCGTCGCACTGCTGCTGGACCGGTTGTTCGGCCGCACGGCCAAGACGGTCGTCGCGGATAGAGTGGGAGTACACGAGTCAAGCGCCCCTTCGGCGCCGGATGCTGCATCCGACACCCGCATAATCAACGAGTAATCATGAGTAAAGGGGCTTCGGCTTGCCCGGTGGCGACGGACTGTTAAATCACGATCTTCTTCCTAACGAAAAGGGTCCACAGGATGCCTGTGGGGTCTTCGGGGTCTGGGCTCCCGGCGAAGAGGTCGCCAAGCTCAGCTACTTCGGCCTCTACGCCCTGCAGCATCGCGGGCAGGAAGCCGCCGGCATCGCTACGAGCGACGGCAGCAAAATCCTCGTCTACAAGGACATGGGCCTGGTCTCCCAGGTGTTCAACGAAGCATCCCTGAGCACCCTGCTCGGCCATATCGCCGTGGGGCACACCCGCTACTCCACGACAGGGTCCAGCAGCTGGCAGAACGCCCAGCCCACCCTCGGCCGCACGGCCGCCGGCACGGTCGCCCTCGGCCACAACGGCAACCTCACCAATACCGCCGAACTGCTGGCGCTGGTCAAGAAGCGGTACCCGCGCGTCGACGGCGAAATCGCCCGCGGCAACACCACCGACACCGCCGTCGTCACGGCGCTGCTCACCGGGGACCTCGACCACACCCTCGAAACCACCGCGATGGAGGTGCTGCCCCGCTTGCGTGGTGCGTACTCTCTCGTCTTCATGGACGAGACCACCCTCTACGCGGCACGTGACCCGCAGGGCGTGCGACCGCTGGTGCTCGGCCGCCTCGAACGAGGCTGGGTCGTCGCCTCCGAAACCGCCGCCCTCGACATCGTGGGTGCCAGTTTCGTGCGCGAGGTGGAGCCCGGCGAACTGATCACCATTGACGAGAACGGTCTGCGCAGCCAGCGCTTCGCTCCTTCCGACCCCAAGGGGTGCGTCTTCGAGTACGTCTACCTGGCCCGCCCCGACACCACCATTGCCGGCCGCGGCGTGCACGCGGCCCGGGTCGAGATGGGTCGCAAGCTGGCCGCCGAACACCCCGTCGAAGCTGACCTGGTCATTCCCACGCCCGAATCCGGCACTCCCGCTGCCATCGGGTACGCGCAGGCGTCCGGCATCCCGTTCGGTCAGGGGCTGGTGAAGAACTCCTACGTGGGCCGTACTTTCATCCAGCCCTCGCAGACCATCCGTCAGCGCGGCATCCGGTTGAAGCTGAACCCGCTCAAAGAGGTCATCAAGGGCAAACGCCTGATCGTGGTCGATGACTCGATTGTGCGCGGAAATACCCAGCGCGCCCTCGTGAGCATGCTGCGGGAAGCCGGCGCCGCCGAGGTGCATGTGCGCATCTCGAGCCCGCCCATCACCTGGCCGTGCTTCTACGGCATCGACTTCGCCAGCCGCGCCGAACTGGTCGCCACCGGGCTCGAAATCGATGAGGTGCGCCAGTCCATCGGCGCGGACTCGCTCGGGTACCTCTCCCAAGACGGCATGATCGAGTCCACCGAGCAGCCGCGCGAGCGTCTCTGCACGGCCTGCTTCACCGGCGTCTACCCGATTGCGCTGCCCGAGGCGCAGCACCTCGGCAAGAATCTGCTCGAGCGTCAGCCCACCTCCAACGGGTGCGACCCCGGCCCCGACGCAGAATACGATTCGGTTCTCGAACCGGAACCCACCCGCGAGAACGCTCTCGCCCACCAGGGACAGGTTCCCTTCGGAGATCCGGGAAGACAAGAATGAGTAATGCCTCCTACGCCGCCGCCGGTGTCGACACCGCGGCCGGCGACCTTGCGGTGAGCCTGATGAAGGCCGCCGTGTCCAACACCCATGGCCCTGAGGTGCTCGGCGGTTTCGGCGGCTTCGCCGGACTGTTCGACGTGTCGTTCCTCACCGGTTTTCGTCGCCCGCTGCTGGCCACGTCAACGGATGGCGTGGGCACCAAGGTCGCTATCGCGCAGGCCATCGACAAGCACGACACCATCGGCCAGGACCTGGTGGGCATGGTGGTCGACGACATCATCGTCGTCGGCGCCCGCCCGCTGTTCATGACCGACTACATCGCCTGCGGCAAGGTCGTGCCGGAACGCATCGCCGACATCGTCGCGGGAATCGCCCGGGCCTGCTCCGAAACCGGAACGGCCCTGGTGGGCGGTGAGACCGCGGAACACCCCGGCCTGCTGGGGCCGGACGACTACGATGTGGCCGGCG
>JAWOHA010000298.1:0-8178 GCA_046496385.1 Cryobacterium sp.
TCGAGGGAGAGCCCGAAGCCCGGGGTGTCGCGTTGAATGCGCCATCCTTCGGCGAGGGGGCCCAGATCGATGACGTCGAAACCGAAATCGGTGATCAGGGCCGACACGGTATCGCGAGCATCTGCGTCGTTGCCGGCCACGATCAGCGCCCGCCGGTCTGGTGCTCCGGCGGCACGGGCATCCGTCGTCAATGCCTCCGGGGGCAGGTGGTTGAACGCTTTCACCACGAGGGAACCGGTGAGGAACACCTGCAGGCGTTCCGACACCGTCGCCGTCTCGTCGTCGAGTTCGGGAATCTGTCCGTCACGCTCTGGGTAGTAGTTGTCGGTGTCGATGACGACCTTGCCTTCGAGGGCTTCGGCGGGCAGATCGGCGACGTCGGCCAGTGGCGTGTCGATCACGACGACGTCTGCGGCGTTGGCGGCCTCGAGCACGGTTGTGGCGCGCGCCCGCGAGCCGAGCTGCGCCAGCAGCTCGGCCAGGGCGCCCGGACCCCGGGAATCACTGAGCACCACGTCATAACCGTGCGCGACCGCGAGCCGGGCGAGTTGGCTGCCGATCGCATCAGCGCCGATGAATGCCAGGGTCGGCACGGCTCAGTTCTCGATCGCGCTGGCGGAGCCGCCGGCCTTGAGGGCTGCCAGCCGGGCATCCACCTCGCTGAGCGCGCCGAGGTCCTCGAGGCTTTCGAACTGCGCGTCGAGGCTTGACGCGGCCAATTCGCTGGCGCCGCGCACGCGGGCCTCTTCACGGCGGATCTTGTCTTCGAAGCGGTTCACCTCGCTGGTGGGATCCATCATGTCGATGCTCTTCACCGCATCCATGACCTGCTTCTGGGCCTGCGCGGTTTTGGCCCGCGCGATGAGTTCGGCGCGCTTGTTGGTGAGCTGGCCGAGCTTGTTCTTCATCGCGTTGAGGCCGTTTTTCAGCTGCTCCACGACCACGGTCTGCGACGCGATCTGCGGCTCCGCATCCCGGGCTTCCTTTTCGGAAGACATCTGACGGCCCAGGGCGACCTTGGCCAGATTGTCGAACCGGTCTGCGTCGCCGGTGTGTCCGGACGCCCGAAGCTCGTCGGCCTTGCGGCTGGCGGCCATCGCCTTAGCGCCCCAGGACGCGGCCGTGGCGACGTCTTCCCGGTAGTCGTCTTCGAGCAGGCGCAGGTTGCCGATCGTTTCGGCGATGGCGCTCTCGGCGTCACGGATGCTCTCGGTGAAATCGCGCACCATCTGATCGAGCATGAGCTGGGGGTCTTCTGCCGAGTCGAGCAGGGCGTTGATGTTGGCCTTGGCCAGCTGGGAGATGCGACCGAAGATGGATTGTTTCGACATGGAAGCCCTTTCGTGAGGCTGTGGTTGATGCCGGCGGTGACCGTAATCTCAGACAATACGGCCGTCAGCGGATAAAAGCATGGGAACGCACTCCTTTCTAGAATCTACCGCCGCCACCGCGACGCGATCGGGTGCCGCGGCCGCCGAAACTGCCGGGAGTGCGGCCGCCGCCGAAACCGCCGCCGAAACCGCCGGGGGAGCGCCCCCCACCGCCGAGCACCGAACCGATCAGCAGACCGCCGAGAACCGCACCGAGGGAGTCGCCGCCGGACTGCCCGGCGACGCGGGCGCCGGTGCCGAACTGTTCCGCGCCGCCGGACCCGAACCCGTCCGTGGCGTTCCCGGCGCCCTCGAACCCGGCGACGTCGTCGCGGGCCAGCCTCAGCGACTCCGCAGCGAGGGAGTACGCGCGCTGGGCCTCGCGCAGGGCCGCGGCCGGGGCGGCCGGCGCAGCCGCTTCCGCCGCGGCCAGATGTCGCGCAGCTTCGGCCAGGCGCGTGCGCGGCGGCGCACCGACGGCTCCGCGGCGGGCCGTGATGAAGTCTCCGGCTGCCGAGACCTGGCTGCGCGCGGCGAGCAGGGTGTGGTCGAGGGCCGCGTGGGCCCGCAACGCCTGGGCCGCTGCGTCGCGCACGCTCTGCAGCGCGGCATCCATTCTGGTGTTGGCCTGCTCGGCGCGTCGCAACAGGGCGATCGGGTCGGCGGCGCTCGACCGGCCGGCATCGACCTCGCCGAGCACCTGTTCGGCGAGGGAGATCGCACCGGGCAGGGCCGCTGCGGGAGCGGAATCGGGGTGCAGGCCGCGTGCGGTCTGCAGGTCGGCGTCGAGGTCCCTGCTCACGTCGATCAGGCTCGCCGCAGCCCGGTGCAGTTCATTCGCTCTGCGTTGCACGGCGTCGAGCAGCAGGGCGCCCTGGTCCGCCGCCTCTTCTGCGGCACGAATGCCCACGGCTGCGGCGCCACGCTCCGGGCCGGGGTGGGCGGTGCCGTCGGGTGGGTGCAGACTCAGCACGGCGTGTGCCTCGCTGAGGGCCCCGGCGGCGAAGGCGACACGGTCGCGGGCCTGTGCCACGTTGTCGGCGACGGGCTGCACGGCCGACACTCCGTACCGCCCGGTCAGATCGGCCAGAACACGCTCGACGGTGGGCAGACGCTGCGTCAGGGCGTCGAGCTCCACCGCAACGGATGCGGCGGCTTCGGGTGCGCGCGCTTCCAGCTGGCGCAACTCATCGAAATCTTCCGCCTGCTCATCGAGGGCGGTGTTGGCCGCGCTGCAGAGCGATGCGATCTCGACATACCAGGCCCGTCGCTGGTGCTCGGAATCAGGCTCGGCGTCGTCGAGTTTCTGTTGCAGCGTGAAGGCGCGCCGCAACTGCACCCGAGCATCATCGAGAGCTTCCCGAAACGGCCGTGTGGCTGCACTGCCGAATTGGGCCGTGGCGAATCCCAGTTCCTCCTCGCTGGTCGCGACGGCATCGTCGGTATTCACCAGGCAGGTGCCGGCGCGCGCCTTCAACTCCGCGGTCGGCACGGTCGGCACGGTGCGCGGCGTCTGACCGGAGCGCACCGAGCGAGGAGGCGCCGCAGCCGTTCCGGCGGTGACCTCGGCCGCGTGGCTTCGCGGGCGGCGCGCGAGCAGCCAGACCAGGCCGACCAGGACCAATGCCGATGCCAGCAGAACGAAAACCACCCAACCCGTGCCGGAATCGTCGGACGCCGCCGAGGTCGGCACACCGGGCGTTATCGACGCGGGCTCGATGGCTGTTCCGCGCACCGCCGCTTCCAGACCGGTGGCGGCCCCGATAGCAGCCCCCGCCCAGTCGTTCACGCGCAGCGCCGGTTCGATGGCGACCGTTTCGATCTCGGCGAGTTGGGAGTCGGTGAGCGCTGTGTCGCGCGGGGCGGAGATTTGGTACTGCCGGTCATCGGTCGCCACGGCCAACAGAATGTCGTTGGTCCCCAGGCCGTTTTGCGCCGCGGTCTGGTCTGCCCAGTCCGTGCGGGTCTGCACCCCGGTGAAGCTCGGCACGTAGGCCACGAACAGGTCTATCCCGGTGCCGTCGTAGAGCGCGCTGAGGGCCGCGGTTACCTCGGCCTCTCGAACGTTCAGAACCTCGTCGGTATCGACGATGTGACTCTCGCCGAAATCGACCGGCGCGGTGGCCTGGGCGGCCAGAGACGACCCGGCCAGGGGAGAGCCGGACAGAGCCACGGCCAAAGCCAGCCCGGCGGTGATCGAAGACCGTGGTCGCATTGCGCTGACTCCTCCCGTGCCGGCGTGCCGTGCAGCACTCGTGGTGAGCTTAGAACGTGCCCGCGACCGCGTCTAGGAACTGGTTGCGCCCGGTGCATGACCGCGTGTTACGGCGCGGCTCGCGGCACTCGTTCGTGCTGAAGACAATAGAACCTGCGCCCTTCACGGCGCACAGGCCGACAACAAGAGAAACCGGGCGGAGATCACATGACCACAGGCACCGTTTCCATGCTTTCCCGCTCGGTCGAAGCCGCGCGGCCGTTGCTCCCGACGGCCGCGTCGCCCGCCTGTGTGCCCGCCGCCGGCCCGCGGCTCGCCGTCGTCGAGGTGACCGCGTACCGCCCGGACCGGCCCGAGTACCATGCCAAGGTGCAGGTGCTGAACGCCCGGGTTGCCCGCGAGGCGGCGCTCGCCGGTTGGCAGGTGACGCGCATCATGGCCGCCGACACCACGCCGGCCGAGCTGTTGCGGGTCACCGGGCCAGCCGATGCCATCGTCATTCTCGGCGGTGAAGACATCACGCCGCGCTTCTACGGGGCGGAGTCGGGCTATGAGGGCGAAACCGCCCACTTCGCGTCGGCCGACGCCGGGCAGATCGCGCTCGTGCAGCGCGCGGCTGAGAACGGCACACCGCTTCTCGGGATTTGCCGCGGGCTGCAGATCATCAACGTCGCCCTCGGCGGCACCCTGGAGCAGCACATCGAT
Source organism: Cryobacterium sp. (assembly GCA_046496385.1). Lineage (GTDB taxonomy): Bacteria > Actinomycetota > Actinomycetes > Actinomycetales > Microbacteriaceae > Cryobacterium. The sequence goes on from JAWOHA010000298.1 coordinate 4,291, forward strand.
GACGGTATCCACAAGAATGTCGGCGTGCCCATCGATGAGATTCTGTCCACCCACCCGGTCAGTCTCACCGCCACGAGCACCCTGGCCCGCAGCCTGGGCGGCACCCGGATCAGCGTGCAGAGCGCCCACCACCAGACCGTGGCCCGGCTGGGCAGCGGACTGGTCGCGGCCGCACACGCGCCCGATGGGCTGGTTGAGGCGCTCGAGCACCGCACCGCCCCGATCACCGGGGTGCAGTGGCACCCGGAAGCGCCCGATTCCCCGGTCGACCAGCTGTCGTTGCTGCTCGCGTCGCTGTGGCACCAGGTGCATGCCGTGGCGCAGGTCGGTCGGGCGTACCCGGTCGGAGCGCGTCTCGGCGCCGACTCACTCGTCGCCGCGTAACCCCGGCTAGCGCCGCCGGTCCCGGACCTGTCTCGATCCGGGCCGGCTCCGGGCGCCGGCTACGGGCGCGGGCTCAGGCTCGGGCTCGCGCTCACGCTTGCGCTCGGCAGCACCCGGCGCAGCACATCAGCCAGGGTGACTACGCCGACGAAGCGCTCCCCGTGCATCACCACCGCGAGCTGTTCGCTCGCGGCGCGCATGAGCGCGAGGGCCTCATAGACCGGGGTGCCCGACGGCATGATGAACGCTGCGCGGGCCAGTTCCCGGGCCGGTCGGTGCGATGGTTCCATCAGGGTGTCGCGCACGTGCACCACGGTGGGCGGGCCTTGCTGCGTACCCGTGAGCAGAATGCGCATGTGACCCGATCTCGCTCCGGCCTCGCGAATGTCGGCCACCGACGCATCCGTCGCCACGGACGTGGGAGACGAGTGCGGCGCGATCAGCTCGTCGACCGTCAATTTTTCGAGGTCGATCACGCCGGAGATCTGCCGACGCAGGGACTGTTCCAGCGCTCCCGATTTCGCGGAGTGCTCCACCAGATACCGAATGGTCTGGGTGTCCTGACCGCCGACCGCCGCGCTCTCGACCGGCTGCACCCCGGTCGCCGCGACGAGCCGGTTCGCCATCGCGTTGACCCAGATCAGCAGGGGCCGAAAACCCCACACGAACATGCGTGCGGGCACGCCGATGACCATCGCCGAGGTTTCCGGGTGCGCGATCGCCCAGGACTTGGGCGCCATCTCGCCGATGACCAGGTGGAGAAAAGTCACGATGAGCAAAGACAGCCCGAAGGCGGCTCCGTCCGCCAGCCACGCGGCCATGCCCCACGACGCGAACATCGGGCCGAGCCAGGCGTCGACGGCCGGTTTCGTGACCGCGCCCAGGGCGAAGGTGCACGCGGTGATGCCCAGCTGCGCGCCCGCCAGCATCACGGTCAGCTCGTTCATCCCGCGCAGAGCGGCCCGCGCCGATCGGCTGGTCGCGGCGGAGGCTTCCAGACGATGTCGTCTCGCGCCCAGCAGGGCGAACTCGATCACCACGAAGAAGCCGCTCAGTGCGATCAGCAGCACCGTGGCCACAAACACGACCCACGGATTACTCATCGTTCAGCTCCTTATTCTCGGCAGCGTCGGCGGTCGCGTCGGCCGCTTCAACCAGACTCACGCGCACCCGGCTGGGCACGCGTCGATTCAGCTCTATGACCTCGCACTCCACGACCCGCACGATCGGCTCGTCGTGCACGAGGTCGGCCGGCAGAACCGGAAGGTCGATGCGCACCAGATCCCCGGCCAGCGGCAGCGCGCCTCGCTGTGCAATCAGAAGGCCGGCCACGGTCTCGTAATCGCCTCGGGGCAGATCGTATCCCAGTGCCCGCTCTGCCTCATCGATGTGCACGTCGCCGCCCATGATCCAGACGCCGACCTCGCCGGCATCCGCTTCGACGACGGATGTCGACCCGGCGGCATCGTGCTCATCGGTGATCTCCCCGACCAGTTCTTCAGCCAGGTCTTCCAGGGTCAGCACACCCACGAAACCGCCGTATTCGTCAATGACGCAGGCCAATTCGTTGTGTGCCGCAGTGAGCTGGGCCAGGGCATCGGGCAGTGTCATCAGGGTCGGCAGCACGATGGCCGGCCGCATGAACTGTGACGCCGGGGTGTCGTCGGGGATCGAGCCGTTGAGAAGGTCCACGAGGTGCACGACGCCCACGGGTTCATCGCGCAGATCGATGACCGGGTAACGGGTATGCGTCCGAGCCATCAGTGCCCGCACCTCAGCCACCGTCGCTTGCGGCTCCACGGTACCCACCTGCGAGTGCGGAATCATGGCATGTTCGACGGTGTGCTGGGGAAAGTCCAGAATGCGGTCGAGCAGAATCGACATTTCTCCGGTGAGGTCGCCGCTCTGGCGCGAATCCGAGATGATGCGCTCCAGATCCTGAGCGTTGGCGGTGGAGTCAACGTCATGCACCGGCTCGATCTTCAACGACCGCAGCAGCAGGTTCGCCGACCGGTCGAAAACGGTTATCAACCAGCCGAATGCGGCCAGGTAGACGGTGGTCGACCGGGCCAGCGCCCGGGCAAGAGGCTCGGGGTCCGCGATCGCCAGATTCTTGGGGAACAGCTCACCGAAGATCATCTGCACGACAGCCGCCACCACGAGGGTCAGAACCGTGCCGATCGTCACGCTGATGGCGGTCGGCACGCCGACGCCCCCGAGCACCAGGCCCAGCGAGTCTCCGACCAGGGGCTCGGCGACGAAACCGACCAGCAGGCCGGTGACCGTGATGCCCAGCTGGGCGCCGGAGAGCATGAACGAGGTGCGGCGGGTCACGGCGAGGGCACGCTTGGCGGAGAGGTCGCCAGACTCCGCCTGCGCGCTGAGCTTCACCCGGTCGACGGACATGTAGGCGAACTCTTGGGCGACGAAGTAGCCGTTTGCCGCGATGATCACGAGAATCACGACGATGCCGAGCAGGAGGGAGAGAACCTCGGCGATCATCGGGCCATCACGTTGCGCGGACCGACCGCGGGCGTGAACCCGGTGCGGACCAGCACGGGGGACCGGCCTGCGAAACGGCCGGGATCAGGGTATTCAGTAAAGCTACGAAAACTCGATAAATGACACACCTAGTGCTCAACGCCTCCAATTATGATTTCGCCAATCCTATCGACTAATCCTGCGATACCCACCCGCCGTTCACTCCGTGAGTGGAACGACAGGTGAGCGATGGCCTGGCCGTGCGCCCGGAGACGGGTACGAACTGCCGTACCTGCCTCCGGAGGGCAGAATCCCCCCCTGCAAGCAGAGACTCTGTGTTCCAGAACACAGAACTCAGCCAGCACTGATGCGTACGATACGGGTATTCCCTGACTGGGAGACGAGGAGCAGGCCGTGAAGAAGCGAACAACCACCGTTGCCGTGATTGCCGTTGCCGCCGTGGCTGTCGCGGCAGGTGCCTTCTTTTTCGTGCCGGGGAATACGACGGACACCGTGTCGGTAACCGGCACCGGGTCATCCGACTCGTTCCAGAAGTACACGCCGGAGGTTGTCTCGTCGGCAACCGCCGATGAGACGGTGGTGCTGTTCTTTCACGCCGCTTGGTGCTCGACCTGCAAGCTGCTCGCCGACGACATCACGGCCAATGCCGGCAGCATCCCCGACAACGTGCAGATACTCCTCGTCGACTTCGATACCGCCACCGACCTGAAACAGCGCTACGGCGTCACCTTGCAGCACACCCTCGTTCAGGTGGATTCGGACGGGAACGCTCTCGAGCAATGGCACCTCACCCGCACCCTCGACGAGCTGCTCGACTCGTTGGTCTGATCAGTCATGGAGCTTCTGCCGCTGTCGCTGCTCGCGGGGGTGCTGACCGTGCTCTCGCCCTGCGTGCTGCCACTGCTGCCGGTGGTGCTCGCGGGGTCGGCGGCGGGAAGCCGGCGCGCCCCCTACATCGTGATCGGCAGCCTCGCCGTCTCCGTCGTGATCTTCACCCTGCTC
>JAWOHA010000333.1:0-10267 GCA_046496385.1 Cryobacterium sp.
CACACAGCGTGCTTCGCCGGTTCCCGAGCGAAACTGGAACAGGTTGCTCGCGAGGCGCTTGGGGCGCAGCAGCTTGCCGTCGCGCTTGATGATCAAATCGCCGTTGCCGAGGTCGGCCTCGCTGATCTCCTCGCAGTCAAGGAAGGAGTTGTACTGATCGCCGAGGTCGCCGGGCTGGTAGGTGACCGCGATCTTCTGGGTGAGGCCGGCACCGAGCGAGTCGGTGCGCGAGACGATCACACCGTTGTCGATTCCCACCTCGAGAAAGGCGTAGCGCACCGCGTTGAGCTTCGCGATGAAGTCCTCGTGGGGCACGGTGACCTTGCCGTCCTGGTGGCCGCACTGCTTCTCGTCCGAGACCTGGTTCTCGATCTGGATGGCGCAGGCGCCGGCCTCGATCATCTTCTTGGCCAGCAGATACGTCGCCTCGGGGTTGCCGAAGCCGGCGTCGATGTCGGCGATGATCGGCACGACGTGGGTCTCGTAGGTGTCGATCTGCGTCTGCAGCGCGGCGACCCTGGTCGCGTCGCCGGCGGCACGGGCCCGGTCCAGGTCGGTGAAGATCAGGTCGAGTTCCCGGGCGTCGGCCTGGCGAAGAAAGGTGTAGAGCTCGGCGATGAGAGCGGGAACCGACGTCTTCTCGTGCATGGACTGGTCGGGGAGGGGACCGAATTCGGATCGCAGCGCTGCGATCATCCAGCCGGAGAGGTACAGGTAACGCTTGTTCGTGGTCTTGAGGTGCTTCTTGATCGAGATCAGCTTCTGCTGCCCGATGAAGCCGTGCCACACCCCGAGGGACTGGGTGTAGACAGACGAGTCTGCGTCGTATTCCAGCATGTCTTTGCGCATGATGTCGGCGGTGTACTGGGCGATGTCGAGACCGGTGCGAAAACGGTTCTGAGCGCGCATCCGAGCGACGGACTCCGGGTTGATGGCGTCCCAGCTGCTCCCGAATGCTTTCTTGAGGGCTTCGACGGCTGTGGTGTCGTCTTCATAGAGGGTCATGTGACTTCCTTCGACGTAGGAGGGGTGCTGTGCACCGGACCCCTGATGCGGTGAGCCGCTATCGGCTGATAGTTGAAGTCTCGAGCCTCAACACCACGGCGTACCAAGAAATCAAGGCAGAACTTTGGCATTTCTTCTGCGTTTGAGAAGATATTCGTCGACCGTGTCCCGCCGCACGCCAGAAAGATCCAGGAATACCCCTGTTCAGGGCACATGCTCCTGCCCTACCCGACCGCCCGCCCCACGAGTCGATGCGCGAGCGTGCGCGCCATCGAGACCGTGCGGTTCGACGCGACACCAACAATCCGCCACCACATGACGAAAGGCCCCCGATTTCTCGGGGGCCTTTCTTATTCGCTTGGATTGATCCGACAACAGCATTCTGTTGGAAATCAACCCACAGTGCGCGAGGGGGGACTTGAACCCCCACGTCCTTTCGAACACTGGCACCTGAAGCCAGCGCGTCTGCCAATTCCGCCACTCGCGCGAACTTGAAGATGCTAACACTTCACGGGGCCTCGGCGCCAATTGAGACATGTCGGCACCCCGCCAGGCTCTCGAAACACGCCCTCCGGGTTCCCTCGACGAGCGTTCCACCCGGCAACGTACCGGTACGGTTTGTCACCGGGGCGGATTCGCGCGAATTGGCCGGGCCGGAAACGCCCACGTAAGATACCCATTTGTGCCCTCCCGGAGACCCTCAGGTGGGTTAACACCCGAGACAAGTAACATGCACATAGCCAGATGAACCAGATCGGGAGACCTGTGGGCATATTAGACAGTTTTGAGAAAGGCTTGGAGCGCGTCGTGAACGGCGCCTTCGCCAAGACCTTTCGATCGGGTTTGCAGCCGGTGGAGATCACGTCCGCCCTCCGCCGCGAACTCGACACGAAAGCCGCGGTTGTGACCCGCGAACGCATCCTCGCGCCCAATCGTCTGATCGTGCGCATGTCGCACCCCGACTACGTGCGCATGTCCGATCTGGGAGTGACGCTCATCGACGAGCTCACCGAGCTCGTGCAGAAGCACGCCAGCGAGCAGGGGTATCAGTTCGTGGGCAGCGTCTCCATCTCCCTCTCCGACGACACGAGTCTCACCGAGGGTCTCGTGCAGATCGACTCCAGCACCCTCAAAGGCGGTGCCGCGGCGCCGGCTGCCTCCGCGGCCCGGAGCTCCGCCCGCCCCGCCCGCCCCGGCAACACCGCCGGCCTCACCCCTGTTCTCGAGATCAACGGTCGGCACCACACGCTCCATAAGACCCGCACCATCATCGGTCGCGGCAGCGACGCCGACATCACCGTCGATGACAGCGGCACGAGTCGCCAGCACGTCGAAATCTACTGGGACGGTGCGCACGCCCAGGTCCGTGACCTGGGTTCCACCAACGGGTCACAACTCAACGGCGCCCCCGTGACCCAGGCCCCGCTCAGCCCGGATTCGGTCGTCACGATCGGCCGCACTCGCATCGTGTTCCGCATGGTCACGCCCGACCCCGCCGCCCCGCAGCGCGCCGGGAATCCGTCGGAACGCCACGATATGGGCGGGTTCTGGGGGCCATCCACATGAACGTCAGCGAACTGACCCTGTTGGTGCTGCGGCTCGGCTTTCTGCTGTTGCTGTGGCTGTTCATCTTCGGCATCGTCTACGCCCTCCGCACCGACCTGTTCGGCCAACGGGTGCGCAAGTTCAAAACGGATGCTCCGAACACGCCCGCCCCGGTCGACGCCTTCGCCGCGGCATCCGTCGCCCCCGCAGCGGCAGCCCGGGTCAGCTCGCCCGGCCCGGGTGCGCTCGACGGCGCCGCGGAACGGGCCACGGCAAGAAACGCCGGCCGCCTCGTGATCACCAGCGGCCCGAAAGCGGGCGTGGAATTTCCGCTCACGGGGGAATCGATCACCATCGGCCGATCCAACGATTCCAGCCTGGTCATTCGTGACGATTACACATCCACCCACCACGCCCGGCTGATGCTGTGGAACGACGAGTGGATGATCCAAGACCTCGATTCCACCAACGGCACATTCCTGGCCGGCAATCGCGTGACCATTCCCACCCCCGTGCACCTGGACACCACCGTGAGAATCGGTGCGACCAGCTTTGAGCTCCGGCGGTAAGTGCATGGCGACAGTGAGCCACAGTGCTGCCGCGTCCCATGTGGGCAAGGTACGCACCAACAACCAGGACTCCGGTTACGCCGGTCAGTGCCTCTTCGTGGTCGCCGACGGCATGGGCGGTCACGCCGGCGGTGACGTCGCCTCGTCCATCGCCACCAAACGCATCATCGAAGCGGACACCCGCTACCTGTCCGCGCAGGAGGCCGAGTTCGCGCTGCAGGCCGCGCTCATCGCCGCCAACGCGGAACTCTCCGAGGCCGTACTAGACCACGCCGAGCTCACCGGCATGGGAACCACCGTCAGCGCTCTCGTGGTACTCGACAACGAGGTGGCCATCGCCCACATCGGTGACTCCCGGATCTACTTGCTGCGCGACGGCGAACTCTCCCAGGTCACCACCGACCACACCTTCGTGCAACGGCTGGTCGACAGCGGCCGCATCACCGAAGCCGAAGCTCAGGTGCACCCGCGCCGTTCGGTGCTGATGCGGGTGCTCGGCGACGTCGAAGCCTCCCCCGAGGTCGACACCTCCATTCTCGCCACCCTGCCCGGCGACCGCTGGCTGCTCTGCTCCGATGGCCTCACCGGAGTGGTGTCCTTCACCGGAATAGCCAACGCTCTCTCCAGCGGCCTCAGCGGCGACGAGGTCGTCGACCGCCTCGTCAAGGAAAGCCTCGACGGCGGCGCACCCGACAACATCACCGTCGTCGTCGTCGACGTGGGCGACACCGTCGACGCGGCCGAACGCACCGACGTGCCCACCACCGTCGGCTCCGCAGCCAACCCCAACGCGTTCGGGGAAGAACCCGGCCGTTCCCGGGCCCTGCGCATTCCGGCACTGCGCCTGCACCCGGTGCGGGAAGCCCACTTCGAACCCGACTCCCAGGACTACCTCTCCGAACTCATCGCAGAAGACGCCCGCCGTGCCCGCCGCCGCAAGGCCACCTGGCTCGTCGCCATCATCTTGCTGGTGCTCGCCATCTCCGGGGCGACCGTGCTGGGTTACCAGTGGACTCAGACTCGCTATTTCGTGGGCGTCGAAGGCAGCACCGTGGCCATCTACCGGGGTGTGCAACAAGATCTCGGCCCCATCAAACTCTCCAGCGTGCACGAAGACACCGACCTCGAAGTATCCAGGCTGCGCGTTTACGACCGCCAGCAGGTTGAGCAGACCATCAGTGCCACGTCGTTGACGGATGCCGAACTCATCATTGAACGCCTGATCACGGCCAGCAGCGAGTAGGTACCGATGACCCTGAATGCTCCCCTCGTCTCTGACGCGCCTGCCGCCGCCCGCACCCGGACGCCGCAGAAGCTGCGCAACCTCGAGCTGTTCATGCTGCTTGCCGCATGCTTCATCAATGCCGCCGCCGTGCTGCTCGTTCAGCTCGGCGCGCTCGGCGAAATCGATACGACGCTGGTGTTTCTGGGTCTGGCCCTGTCCGCTCTGGTCATCGCCCTGCACGTGGTGCTGCGTTTCGCCGCCCGCGAGGCAGACCCATTCATACTTCCCATCGCCACCTTGCTCAACGGCCTGGGGATCGCGATGATCTACCGCATCGACATCGCCAACCAGGAAAGCGGCTGGGCCAGCGCAGCGGTGCGTCAGACGGCGTGGAGCGGGCTGGCCATCGCCTGCGCCATAACCGTCCTACTGGTCATCCGCAACCACCGAGTCCTGTTCCGCTACACCTACATCGCCGGGTTCGTGGGGGTCTTCCTGCTGCTGCTGCCCCTCGTTCCGGGTCTCGGTCGGGAGATCAGCGGCGCACGGGTCTGGATCAGCGTGGGTTCCTTCGCCACGTTCCAGCCGGGTGAGATCGCAAAGATCGCTCTCGCGATCTTCTTCGCCGGCTACCTCGTGCGCAACCGTGACAGCCTCGCCATGGTGGGCAAGCGCTTTCTCGGAATGCGTTTTCCCCGGCTCCGGGACCTCGGCCCCATCCTCGTGGTCTGGGCCCTGTCCATGTCCGTGATCATCTTCCAGCGCGACCTCGGCACTGCCCTGCTGTATTTCGGTCTGTTCCTGGTCATGCTCTACCTGGCCACGGCGCGAGTCAGCTGGGTCATCATGGGAGTTGGGCTGTTCCTCGGCGGGGCGGTGCTGGCCAGCCAGACGCTCGCGTACGTCAACGGACGCTTCACCAACTGGCTCGACGCCCTCAACCCGGCCGTCTACGAAGCCCCCGGGGGCAGTTTCCAGCTGGTGCAGGGCCTGTTCGGCCTCGCCAAGGGAGGCCTGCTGGGAACAGGTCTCGGTCAGGGCCGACCCGAAATCACCCCCGTTCCACAGAGCGACTACATCATTGCCAGCCTCGGCGAAGAACTCGGACTCGCCGGAGTCTTCGCAATCCTGGCCCTGTACCTGCTGCTCGTGGCCCGCGGCTTCCGCATCGGCTTCGCCGGCCAGGACGACTTCGGCAAGCTCCTGGCCGTGGGGTTGTCCTTCGTCATCGCCCTGCAGTGCTTCATCGTCATCGGCGGTGTCACCCGCGTCATTCCCCTCACCGGACTCACCACCCCGTTCCTGGCCGCCGGCGGTTCATCTCTGGTCGCGAACTGGATCATCGTCGCTCTTCTTCTGCGCCTGTCCGATACGGTGCGCAATCAACCCCGGCTGGTGGTCTGAATGAATCGTGAACTCAAACGCGTCAGCGTCGTGGTGGTGCTGATGTTCATCGCCCTGTTCGCGTCCACGTCTATCGTGCAGTCCTTTCAGGCCGAGAACCTCAACGCCGACCCGCGCAACACGCGAACCCTGTACGACAGCTATTCCGTCGAGCGGGGCGCCATCCTGGCCGCCGGAAACCCGGTCGCGCAGTCCGTTCCGGTCGACGACAACTTCAAGTTTCTGCGCACCTACAGCGACGGCGCGCTCTACGCGCCGGTCACCGGTTTCATACCCATCAACGGGGCACCGACCGGGTTGGAGTACGCGCTCAACGGTGAGCTGTCCGGAACCTCCAACGCGCAGTTCTTCGACAAGCTCGGAGACATCGTGACCGGTCAGAGCCCCAAGGGCGCCGCGGTGGAGATCACCATTGATCCCGTCGCGCAGCAGGCTGCCTGGGACGCGCTCGGCGATCTGCAAGGCTCCGTCGTGGTGACCGAGCCGGCGACCGGACGCATCCTCGCCATGGTCTCCAAACCCACTTTCGACCCCAACACGCTGACCGTGCATGACAACCAGGCCGTCGCGGAGACCTACGAAGCGCTCCTCGCCGATGAGAACGACCCCCTGATCGACCGGGCCACCAACTCGCTCAACCCTCCGGGGTCGGTCTTCAAACTCGTCGTGACCGCTGCGGCCCTTGAATCGGGCGACTACACGCCCGAGAGCACTTTCCCGAACCTGCAGAGCTACACCCCGCCCGGAACCACGAGCTCGATCACGAACTCCGGACGCGGCCTGTGCAGCACCGGTGACACGGTCACCCTGGCTGATGCGCTGCGCCTGTCCTGCAACGTTCCGTTCGCGGAGCTGGGTGTGCAGCTCGGCGACGACGCCATCCGGGAAACCGCCGAACGATTCGGTTTCAACTCCGGTTTCAGCATTCCCATGGATGTCACCCCGAGCGTCTTCCCTGAAGGCCTGGACGATGCCCAGACCGCACAGAGCGCTTTCGGCCAATATGAGGTTCGTGCCACTCCCCTGCAGATGGCCGTGGTCAGCGCCGCCATCGCCAATGACGGCGTCGTCATGCAGCCCAATGTGGTGGAACAGATTCTGGCCCCCAATCTCAGTCCCATCCAGACCTTCGAACCCAGCGAGGTCGGCCGTGTGATGAGTTCGGAAACCGCCCAGACCCTCACCGACATGATGGTCAACGGTGTTCAGGATGGTGCGGCCAGCAATGCGAGAATAGACGGGGTCAACATGGCGGGCAAGACGGGTACGGCACAGAACGGTTCCAGCGAGCCGTACACACTGTGGTTCACCGGGTTTGCCCCCGCAGAAGACCCGGACTACGCAATCTCCGTTCTTGTTGAGGACGGCGGGGGAATGGGCCAGACCGGGTTCGGCAACTTGCTTGCCGCACCAATCGCAAAAGAGGTACTAGAGGCGGTGCTGAACAAATGAGACCCACATCAGGGCTCACCTTCGGGGGGCGATACGAGCTCCAGTCGCGCATTGCCGTCGGAGGCATGGGTGAGGTCTGGAAGTCCACCGACCTCGTGATCGGGCGCACCGTGGCCATCAAGATCCTCAAAGACGAGTACCTCGGCGATCCCGGATTCCTTGAGCGTTTTCGCGCCGAGGCCCGCCACGCAGCCCTGGTCAACCATGAAGGCATCGCCAACGTCTTCGACTACGGCGAAGAAGACGGCAGCGCGTTCCTGGTCATGGAACTCGTTCCCGGCGAAGCCCTGTCCACCATCCTCGAACGCGATCACACCCTGCCCACCGACCAGGTTCTCGACATCGTCGCGCAGACCTCGGCAGCGCTTCACGCCGCGCACGCCGCCGGTCTCGTGCACCGTGACATCAAGCCCGGCAACCTGCTCATCACGCCCGAAGGCCGCGTCAAGATCACCGACTTCGGTATCGCGCGGATCGCCGACCAGGTTCCCCTCACGGCCACCGGGCAGGTGATGGGAACGGTGCAGTATCTGTCTCCCGAACAGGCCAGCGGCCACCCCGCATCGCCGACCACGGACATCTACTCCATCGGCATCGTCGCCTACGAATCCCTCGCCGGTCGACGCCCCTTCACCGGGGAGTCCCAGGTCGCCATCGCGATGGCGCAAATCAATGAGATCGCGCCGGACCTTCCCGACAGCATCTCTGAACCGGTGCGCAATCTCGTCTCCGCCTGCCTCGCCAAGAACCCGGCCGACCGGCCGGCCTCGGCCGCACACCTCGCGCGTGCCGCCAACGCCCTCCGTCGCGACGACGTCGCGGCGGCGGCCGTCGCGGTCCCCTCAATTCTGAACGGGGTCACACCGACCTCAGCGACGATGCTGCTGCCCGGCATGGGCTCCGGCACCGCCACCACGGTGTTGCCCCTCACGGGTGCCGCATCCCGAGCCGAGAGCGTCGAAGCCGAGGAAGAAGACCAGAAAGCGACAAGCCGTTCGTGGACCTGGCCGCTCATCGCCCTGGTGATTCTGCTGGTTCTGGTGCTCACCGGCGCTCTGATCGCCCTGGTCAACCAGAGCGAGGAGACCCCGGCACCGGTGCCGACCACATCGACGCCGACTGCGACGCCGAGCGCCACGCCGACGACGGAGCCCGAGCCCACGGTCGCCCCGACAACTCCTCCCCCGCCCACCACGGCCACCGTGTCCCAGGGCGACTTTCTGGATCTGTCCAGTGCCGATGCCCGCGCCAAGCTCGAGGGCATGTCGCTGGTCGCCAACATCGAGGTGGGAAACGCCGCTGACGATCCCGACCAGGTCGACCGGGTCTACTCGGTCAACCCCACCGGCCCGGTGCAGCTGAACTCCACCATCACGGTTCGGGTCTACGGCGAGATGGTGTTGCCGGACGCCCCGACCGCGCCGCCAACCGCCGCGCCCGCCGCGGTCGCCGAGGGTGGTACCGTCACCGTGAACTGGCCGGCCCAGACCTGCCCGAATGGGCAGGCGGCTTCGGGGTACGAGGCGCTCGCGACCGGTGACGCCCAGTCTCCGGCGGGCACCCCGAGCACCACGGCCACGGTCACCGCCGGTGCGGAAGACTTCACCGTCTCGTACCGGTATTTCTGCGGCCTGGTCGCCTCGGGCTACTCCCCCGCGTCGACAACGGTCGCTGTGACACCGTTACCCGTCGAGACCGACAAGACCGAAGACCCCACGCCGGCGCCGGCGCCTGAGTAACTCACGGGTTGAGTTCACTAAGCTGAGGTCGACCGCGTGCTGAAGCTGGGAGATTAGATTTGACTGAAGATGACCGTTTGCTGGCCGGTCGCTACCGGATCGGCGCTCTCATCGGAAGCGGCGGCATGTCTGACGTGCACGTGGGCACCGATTCCCGGCTCGGCCGCACCGTGGCCATCAAGCTGCTCAAGTCAAGCCTGGCGGTAGACCCGGCGTTCCGCGCCCGCTTTCGTCAGGAGGCCCAGGCGGCCGCCCGCATGGCGCACCCCACCATCGTGCGTGTCTTCGACGCCGGTGAAGAGACGGTGACCGATGACGAGGGCACCGACAGCCAGGTTCCGTTCATCATCATGGAGCACGTTGACGGGCGTCTGCTCAAAGACATCATCGCGACCGGCCCGCTTGCCACCGCGGAAGCGGTTCGCATCAGTGACGGCGTTCTCACGGCCCTGGAATACGCGCACCGGGCCAGCGTCGTGCACCGCGACATCAAACCGGGCAACATCATGATCACCAAGTCCGGCCAGATCAAGGTCATGGACTTCGGCATTGCCCGGGCCATCTCCGAATCCTCGGCGACGGTGGCACAGACCGCCGCGATTCTGGGCGCCGCCTCGTACTTCTCACCCGAACAGGCCAAGGGGGAGTCGGTCGATTCCCGCACCGACCTGTACTCGGCCGGAGTCGTGCTCTTTGAGATGCTCACCGGCCGGCCCCCGTTCCAGGGCGACAGTCCCGTGACCGTGGCCTACCAGCATGTGAGCGAAACCCCGGTGCCGCCCAGCTCGCTGAACCCCCTGGTCTCTCCCGCACTCGACAGCGTGGTCGCCCATGCGCTCACCAAGGATCGCTTCGGCCGCTATCAGAGCGCGGTCGAGTTCCGTGCCGACGTCGAAACGGCCGGCACCGGAATCGTACCGTCGCAGCGTTCGATGGAGGAGTTCGTCGGCGGGCTCTTCGGTGCGGCCCCCGTCGCCCCGTCCGGTTCGGTCCTCGCCCTCAAACAACTCACCGAAGACCAGACCATGGTGCGCACCCAGCGCCGTCCCCCGGTCATCTGGGTCTGGGCGGGCATCGTGAGCGTCATCGTGATCGTCTTCGCCGTGGTCTTCTGGGTGTACTCTCTCACCCCCTCCGACGCCCTCCCCGCCAGCTCACGGGCCGTTCCGGCTCTCACCGGGCAGGACTACGATCAAGCCCAGACCACCCTGCTGGAGCTCGATCTCTCGGCCAAGCGCTCAGTGGAGGCCAGCGCCGACGTCCCCCGTAACGAGGTCATTCGAACGGTACCGCCGACGGGCACCATTGTGCGCCCGTCCGAGTCGATC
>JAWOHA010000081.1:0-6372 GCA_046496385.1 Cryobacterium sp.
GCAACGCGGCGGACAATCAGGTGCAGCTGGACGTGTTCGGACCGATCGCCGAGCTCATCGACACGCTCAGCGCCCGCAACGACGACCTCACCGAGTTTCAGTGGGGTCTGCTCAGCCAGATGGTGAACGCCGTCGCCGCTCGCTGGCACGAGCCCGACCACGGTATCTGGGAAGCACGTCGCAGCCCGCGGCACCACACCTACACGAAGACCATGTGCTGGGTCACGGTGGACCGCGCCCTGCGCGTGGCCGCCCGCCACGGCCGCGAGGTCGAACCGCACTGGGAGCTTCTGGCCACGACCATTCGGGACGAAGTCCTGGTCGAAGGCTGGAACGAGGACGCGCAGTCGTACACCGTCGCCTACGACAGCCCCGATCTCGACGCCGCGGTGCTGCATATCGGGCTGTCCGGCCTGCTCGATGTGAAGGACCCCCGCTTCATGAAGACCGTAGTCGCCGTCGAACGTGAGCTCCGGGTCGGCCCGACGGTGTTCCGGTACCGGTACGACGACGGCCTGCCCGGACTCGAGGGCGGATTCCACATCTGCACGACCTGGCTCATTGAGGCGTATCTGGCCACCGACCGATTCGACGAGGCTGAAGCGCTCTTCGATCAGTTGGTGAGCCTGGTCGGCCCGACCGGGCTGTTGTCGGAGGAGTTCGATCCCGCCACCGAGACGCACCTCGGCAACCACCCGCAGGCGTATTCGCACCTTGGTTTCATCCGCTGCGCGCAGCTGCTCGACGCGCACCAGGACACGGCCGCGTCTGTGGCAGTGGCCGTGGCGTCCGCCTAACGATTCGGCACACCGCGCAAGAAAAACCGGGAGGGCGCTTCTGCCCTCCCGGTTTTGTCGGCTCTGGCCCGACTGAACGAACTAGCCCAGGCTGATGCCGCGCGTGCCCATGAACGAGGCCGGGTTGACCCGTTCGCCGTTGATGCGGGTCTCGAAGTGCAGGTGGCAGCCCGTCGATGCGCCGGTGGTCCCGATCGAGCCGATGCGTTCGCCGGCGGCGACGGACTGGCCGCGGCTGATGTCGACCGAGCTGTTGTGGGCGTAGCCGGTCTCAATGCCGTTGCCGTGGTCGATGAGCACCCAGTTGCCGTAGGTGCCCTGGTAGCCCGAGCGAATCACGGTGCCGGCGGCGGCGGCATAGATCCCCTGGCCGCAGCCGGCGGCGATGTCGATTCCGCTGTGGAAGGCGTTGACGCCGGCGACGGGCCGGTTCGGGCGCGGGCCGAAGGGGCTGGAGATGTAGCCGACGGCGGGCAGCACCCAGCTGCCGGCAGCGTCCACGCTGGCGAAGGCGCCCGAACTGGCCGCGGAGACGACCGGTTCCGGTTCGGGTTCGGGAACATCGGTGACGGTGTATCCGTCGCGCACGATTTCGGTGGCGGCCGCGGCGCTCACGGTGACGCTCTGCGCCTCGTCGCGGTTCACGGATGCCGAGGTGACGTGTGCTGTGGACGACGCCACCGGCACGGTTCCCGCGGTGAAACCCATGTCCGATTCCACGGCCAGGGCGGGCAACGAGGCGCTGACGAAGAAGAGGGCGGTGAAACCCATCGCCACACCTCCGGCGAGCCGTTTTCGCAGCGGGCGCGGGGCCGAGGCCGCCGGGCCCTGAGCGACGCGGGCGGCGGGGCTCGGTTCGCGGCGGCGGTTGCGGGCCCGTTCCTCGGCAGCGCGCAGGTCACGGCGGGTCAGCTGCGGGGTCGCGCTCGAATCGTCGGGTGCGGTCTGCACGTGGTCGGCGCTATGCACGGGGCGTCCCTGCAGGCACGAGGGCGGGGCAGGGGCGAACAGTGGAGTACATGAAGATCCTCGTGATAAATCTCAGTGACGACCGCAGAGAAATCAGCAGCGCACATCGGGCATGCCCATCATTAGGCGGTCAAAGCCGACCGGCCACGTGGCTGGCACGGGGCGAAGAGGTCGGCGTGTACACGCGGCTTTTTGACGCTACGAGCAGGCGAGCCTGACGACTGTCACGACGAGGTACGTTTCCACCATAGGGGTCACAGCTCAATTCCGCCTGAATGTTGTGCCACAGGCACGTTTCGGCGGTCAGTGCCCGTCGCCCATATTGCCGGCCAGACGCCCGTGCAGGGTCGTGCTGGCCTTGTTGAGTCCCTCGATATTCACGTACTTGCCGTGGCGTTCGTACTTGTAGGTGATCGAGTCCAGGGTGGCGACCGTGGAGGCATCCCAGATGTGGGACAGCGACATGTCGATCACGATGCGGTCGGGGTCGTCCGCATATTCGAACTGCGTCATCAGATCATTGCTCGAGGCAAAGAACAGCGCTCCGGAGACCGTGTAATACGCGGTCGGCACCGCTTCGTCGGTCGACACGGTGCGCTCGACGGTTACCAGGTGAGCCACGCGGCGGGCGAAGGCGACCATCGCCACGATCACACCCACGACGACGCCGATGGCGAGGTTGTGGGTGATGACGATCACGACGACCGTGGCGATCATGACGACCGTCTCGCTCACGGGCATGCGCTTCAGGGTCGACGGGCGGATGCTGTGCCAGTCGAAGGTGAGATAGGCGACGATGATCATGACCGCCACGAGGGCCGCCATGGGCACGATGGTCAGCACCTCGCCCAGGCCGAGCACCAGCACGAGCAGGAACACGCCGGCGAGGAACGTGGAGATTCGGGTGCGGGCACCCGAGGCCTTCACATTGATCATGGTCTGGCCGATCATGGCGCAGCCGCCCATACCGCCGAATAAGCCGGACATGATGTTGGCGACGCCCTGCCCCCAGGCCTCACGAGTCTTGTTGGAGTGGGTGTCGGTGACCTCGTCGACGATCTTTGCCGCCATGAGGGACTCCAGAATGCCGACCAGAGCCATGCCGAGCGCGAACGGCGCGATGATGGTGAACGTTTCCCAGGTGAGCGGAACGCTGGGGAAGAACAGCTCGGGCAGGGTTTTGGGCAATTCGCCCTGGTCGCCGATGGTCGGCACGTTGATGGCCATGAGCACGGTGACGACGGTGACGACCACGATGGCCACCAGCGGCGCGGGGATCACCCTGGTGATGCGGGGCATCACGATCATGATGATCAAGCCCGCGGCGACGAGGGGGTACACGAGAAAGGGAACGCCGAGCAGCTGGGGCAGCTGGGAGGTGAAGATCAGGATGGCGAGGGCGTTGACGAAGCCGACCATGACGCTTCTGGGGATGAAACGCATGAGCTTGGCCACCCCGATCACGCTGAGGATGATTTGGAACGCCCCCGCAAGAATGACCGTGGCGATGAAGTACTCCATGCCGTAGTCGCGGGCGACGGGGGCGATCACCAGGGCGACGGCGCCCGTTGCGGCGGTGATCATGGCCGGTCGGCCACCGACAAAGGCGATGGTGACAGCCATCACGAACGACGAGAACAGGCCCACACGCGGGTCGACTCCCGCAATGATGGAGAAGGCGATGGCCTCGGGGATGAGTGCCATGGCCACGACGAGGCCGGCCAGCGCCTCGCGGGTCAGCAGCTTCGGCGAGCGAAGAGCGGTGAGAACCGACGGGTCCGCCCGATAGCGATTCTTGTCGACGGACTTTTCAGTGATTGCCATGAGGCCTCCGGGAACGAGGCACGCAGCGTGGTGCCGAAACGATGGGGTAATGGACAGCACACGAACGAGACAACCGGTGGTCCGAAAAAGGTTTCCCCGGCGCAACCTTACCCCAGCGTGAGAGACCGCTCTCGTCTACCCGTGCGGGGTGCGCACAGGAGAGCCGGATGGGGTGGAGGGTGGCCGCACGAACAGGGAAACGGCGACCACGATGAGTGGCAAGACGGCGAACACTGCGGCCGGACCGGTGAAACTGCCGGTCAGGTCAAAACCGAGGGACAGGGCGACCGGCCCGAACGCGGTCGAGGCCAGGCCGATGGCCGTTGCCACCCCGCGAATGCTTCCGATATGGGCCAGGCCGTAGTAGCGCACGTACGCGGCGGCCTCCATTCCGCGCAAGCTGCCGCCGGCCGCTCCCAGGACCAGGCCGTACACCAGGGCGCTCCACCCCGGTGAGACCACCTGCAGCAGGAGCAGCGCTGCGGTGAGCGTGAGCATGGAGAACGCGATGAAGATTTTGGGGCTGAGGCGGTCGACGAGGCTGCCTGTGAGCAGCGTGGCCAGAATTCCCGTCACCGTCTGGGGCAGAAAGTTGGCGGCCGATTCGAGTGGGCTGAGCCCCTGCTCGCCCAGCACGGCGATTTGGTGGAAGGCGAGGGCCGTCGTGAGCATTCCCGCCGTGGCCAGACTCGCCGCCATGACCCAGAACATGCCGGACCGAAGAGCCTCCGGCAGAGTCCAGGACTCCGTCAACACCGTGATCTGCGCCGTCGATGGGGTGGCTTGCGGGGGCAGCGGTGGTGCCCGTTTCGGGAAGACCAGCGCGAGGGGGATGACGACGGCCGCCACGGCGAGCGCCTCCCATCGCCAGGCCTGGTAGATCCCCACGGCGGCGATCAGCCGCTCAAGAAAAACAGGGG
Source organism: Cryobacterium sp. (assembly GCA_046496385.1). Classification (GTDB taxonomy): domain Bacteria; phylum Actinomycetota; class Actinomycetes; order Actinomycetales; family Microbacteriaceae; genus Cryobacterium. Next base: position 4,511 of record JAWOHA010000081.1, read on the forward strand.
CGAGTGAGATGCCCGCCGAACCGATCGCGCTCGTGATTCCCAGCGCGAGCCCCCGGCGGTGGTGGATCGCTCGTGCGACGGCGGTCGTCGCGGCGAGGGTCAGAGCGCCCTGGCCGGCCATGCGCACGCCGGTGAAACCGGCCGTGAGGCCGAAGATGTCCCCGACGAAGCTGAGGGCCGCCAGAATGAGTGCGAAGACTGCTCCAATGGCGATGGTGACCCGGCGGGCACCCCAGCGGTCGAGGGCGCGCCCGATGAACGGTTGAACGGATGCTCCGGCAAGGGTCCCGATCAGATAACTCATCGAAATGTCGGTGCGCGAGACGCCGAGGTCCTCAATGAGGGGGTCGGTGAATACGGAGAGTCCGGCGGTCTGGCCCGGGGCGGTCATGACCGAGACCACTCCCGCCGCCGCGACGAGGGCCAGCCAGGACCACGGCGATGGGTTGAGGGGCCGGAGTCGGTTACTCGTGCTGCGTGCCACGCGAGTTCCCCGTCTCTGCAGGCCGGAAGGAGGCCGGAAGGCGGCCGATCACGACTGTTCTGCTGCTTCTCCGGTAGGGGCGTCGCGCCGGTGGCGCCGGTCGCGCAGGCCGACGCCCATGTTGTCGAGTCCGCTTGGTGCGACGTGCATGGTCTTCTGTCTCTTTTCGTCGGTGTGCTGCCGGGACGGGCGGCTGCGGCCGGGTCTGCGCTCGTGGGGGAGCCCTGGCCGGTGAGAAGGAGTCAACCTCAACTTCAACGTGGGGTTCTGCCACCCGTGACGCTGTCCACCTTACGCTGACGTAACTGTTGTTTTTCTCCAGCGGGTGCCGGGCCGGGCCGCCGCCGCCCGGGCGAGCAGTCGTTCGAGCGGGCCTTTTCCCAGCAGTACCCGCCACAGGCTCGCGAAGACCACGGATGCCACCACCATGCCGATCAGCAGTGGCCAACCCGGGTAGTCCGTGCCCAGCAGGCCCGCGTCGACGCCGCTCTCGCGTGCCGCCACGAGCGCGGCCAGCGCGAGGATCTGCAGCGTGTACAGCGTGAGGGCCATTGCTCCCGCGGCCGCGACGGGTGCCATGATGCCCCGGCTGACGCGGCCCGCCCGGCCGCGCTCCGGGGCCGTGGCCCAGAGCAGGCCGCCGATCACGGCGATGGCGAATCCACCTGACCCGAAGACCTCGGCCGTCGACCCGGAATGCGCTTCGGCGCTGACCCCCGGCAGCACCAGCGCGGCCCCGTAGCCCGCCACCGCGAAGAACGACCCCAGCAGCATCATGAGCCGCTGGGTGTGCGGCCGGGCCAGATCGGACCGGGCACAGATCAGACCCCCGATCAGAAACGGCAACCAGATCAGCACCGGATAGAACCCGTTCAGCAGGTAGTCGTCCATGAAGAACGCCAGGGGGGACAAGCCGTCGTCCACGTCGCCCCGGCCCGCCCCCAGCAGGGGCGCCAGCGCCAGCAGTATGACGACGAGGGCCGCCAACATCCAGCGCCTCAGAAAAAGAACCGGAACCAGCATGAGGAACATGATGGCGTAGTAGTCCAGAATGATCGCGACACCACTCGAGAGGGCGGCCAGCGTCACGCCCAAAACGAAGAGGATCGCGGCCCGCACCACAAGGCCGATCAGGCGATCGGCGCGGTTGCCCGGGGGCGTGGGGCGGGCAGACCCGGTCATGATGCCCAGTGAGATGCCCGCCAGCGTGGCGAACAGGATCGACGAGCGACCATCCACGAATAACTCGGCGTCGCCGGCCCGGGGGGCCGCGTGTGCGGCGAACATGCCGATGATCGCGAGACCGCGGGCCACGTCGATCCCCACGATGCGCGGGAGTGTGCGCCTGGGCAAGATCTGCCCGAACCGGGCGAACCGG
>JAWOHA010000232.1:0-2888 GCA_046496385.1 Cryobacterium sp.
AGCTGGGCACGAGCAGCGCTCCGGCGATGCCCTGCAGTGCCCGAGCCCCGATCAGAACGGATGCCGTGGGCGCGATGGCGCACAACACCGAGGTCACCAGAAACCCCCACAATCCCCAGAACAGCACCCGTTTGCGGCCGAACGCGTCGGAGAGCGAACCGGCGAGCAGAATGATCGCGCCGAGGGTGATGAGGTAGGCGTCGACGACCCACTGCTGGGTGGTCAGGCCACCGCCGAGCTCGCGGGTGATCGCCGGGAGCGCCACGGTGATGACGGTGCCGTCGAGAAAGGCGATGAAGGAGGCGAGCACGGCCACCGTGAGAACCAGTCGTTGCGGGGTTGTGCGGGGGGACCGAAGCATGGGCAGGCTTTCACAGGGGCGGGGTGGGCGGGCGCTCTGGCTATCGTAGACCGGGTCACTGACCCGTTTGCTAGGTGCGATCAGCTAGGGTGGGGCAGGGGGCATGCAGTCACAAGTCGCTGTCTGGTCCAAGAAATCTCGACAACGAACGGAAACGCATGCGAAACGTGAGTCTGAACAGCACCGTGAATTCTCTTGATTAACGGCAGGGCCGCCCGCCACACCCTGCGGGCTGCGATCGCCATCGTGGCAGTCATCGCCGTTGCCGGGGTCGCTCCCGCCGCCACGGCAGCCGAGTACCCGAGCTGGGCCGATGTGGAATCCGCACGGTCCACCGAGTCTGGCAAGCAGACCCAGATCGTTGAGCTGACAGCACTGATCGACGGGCTCACCTCCGAGGTGGATGCCGCCCAGGCCGAGGCCGCCAGCCGTGCGAGCGAATACGAGCGCGCACAGACCGCGTACGACGACGCGTCCCTGCGCGCCACCAACCTGCAGACCCAGGCCGATGAGGCCTCCGTCACCGCCGACGAGTCGGCGGAGCGCGCCGGCCGTTTCGCGGCCACGCTGGCCCGCTCGGGAAACACCGATCTGTCGATGACCCTGTTCCTGGAGGGCAACGGGGCCGACGACCTGTTGCAGCAGCTCGGTTCGATGAGCAAGCTCACCGAACGCATGAGCGTGGTCTACGATGCTGCCGCCGAAGACCGCAACGCGGCCGCTTCGCTCACCGACCAGGCCAAGATTGCCCGGGACACCCTCGGCGGCCTCGCCGAAGCAGCCCAGACGGCCTTCGACGACGCCGTCGCCGCCAGCAGCCGGGTGGAAGCGGCACTGGCCGACCAGCAGGAGAACGCCGGCGTCTTGCAGGCTCAACTCGCCGTTCTCACCGAAAACCGCGCCGCGACCGAAGCTGACTATGCCACCGGCGAGCGGATTCGTATTGCCGCCGAAGCCGCTGCCGCAGCCGAAGCCGCCCGCGTTGCTGCGGCCGCCGAGGCGGCCCGGGTTCAGGCCCAGCAGGCGCAGGCAGCGCAGGCAGCGCAGGCGGCGGAAGCAGCGAGATCACGCGCGGCCGCAGCCGCAGCACCAGCTCCGGCAGCCAGTGCGCCCAGCCGGCCCGCAGCGGCCGCCCCCGCCCCCGTCGCCAGCGGCCAGGGCTGGGTCTCGCCCACGTCGGGATACATCAGCTCCTCCTACGGACCGCGTCCCACCCGTCCCGTTGCCGGTGTCGGGGCGGTTCACTACGGCACCGATATCGCCGCGGGCTGCAACACCGGCGTGTACGCCGTGTCCGGCGGCACCGTCGTCTCGTCGGGGTGGCTGGGATCCTACGGAAACTGGGTACTGATCGACCACGGCAATGGCGTGCAGACCGGTTATGCCCACAGCAGCACCCTCCTGGTCAGCCGCGGCCAGCAGGTGTCGGCCGGGCAGACGATCGCCTTGATCGGCACGACCGGATCGTCCACGGGCTGCCACCTGCACTTTGAGACCCGCGTCAACGGCGCGCGTGTCAACCCGCAGACCTTCATGGCCGGCAAGGGCGTGAGTCTCGGCTAACACCGCCTGCCAGCACGGCACAGACACAGAAACGGCCTCCGCACTGCGGAGGCCGTTTCTGTTGGCGCGGGTCGCCCGCGGGAGTGAGACTACTCGGTGACCGTGACCGCACGCCCGAACGCCAGGTAGTTGCTGAAGTCCTGGCCGACACGGTCGAATGCGGCCGGGTACGGCGCGGGGTAGCTGAACGCGGCGTCCTGCACCACCGCGGCGCCGTCTTTCAGATTGAAGTACTGGCAGACGCCTTTCCAGGCGCAGGTGTACTGTGTGGCGCTCTCAATGAGCAGATCGGAGTCGACGCTCTGCGGGGGAAAGTACCAGTTTCCCTCGATTTTGATGAGCTGGTTCTCGGGCGCTTCGGCAACGATCGTTCCGTTGAGCACGGCCTTCATATGGTTCCTTCCGTCGGGGTTTCCAAGGCTAGCCTCGGCACCGTGGTCCCGGCTGAGTTTTGGGCCCGTTCCGGGTCGGTTACGCCCTCAGCGGTATTCGGGGTTCGCGCCGAATCCGGAATGGTCGCCGTCATCCCAGGCTTGTCGGGTGTTGCCGTGCGGGGGGATTCCGCCGGCATCCCGCAGCATGCGGGCCAGATGCAGCAGGTTCCAGGTCATGAAGGTGGTGTTGCGGTTCGTGAAGTCGTTTTCCGGTCCGCCGGATCCGGGATCGAGGTAGCTCGGGCCCGGTCCCACCTCGCCGATCCAGCCGGCATCCGCTGCCGGAGGAATGACAAAACCGATGTGCTGCAGACTGTACAGAATGGACGCCGCCGGTCGAGGCAGGAGGGATCAAGACCACGCAAGACGCTCCCCAAACCTGATCCGGCTCTGAAGATCGGCTTACGAGGTCTCGATCGCTCCTTCGTCGCGCCTCGACCGGCGGCGCCGGTCGAGGCGCGACGAAGGAGCGATCGAGACCTCGTAAGCCGATCTTCAGAGCCGGATCAGGTTTGGGGAGCGTCTTGCGT
>JAWOHA010000217.1:0-3361 GCA_046496385.1 Cryobacterium sp.
GTCCGGTTTGCGTTTGATTTCGTTGCTTCCAAGGTACGCCCCGGAGCCCGACGTGTATATCCGAGATACCGGCGTAAGCCCTGCTCGCGGCGTATTCCCAGCCCGTCGGGCACTCCCGGATGCTCCCGGGCGCGCTCGCTCTCAGCGTGCCGGAATGCCGGCCGGCCGTTTTCGCGCGTCGCCGGTCTGCGTTCACACGAACCCGGCCGAGATACCCTGAGTCCATGTCACAGAAGCCCGTCACGACCGTTCTCGGGCCGGTTCGGCAGTTCGCCGCCGGGGCGGGGTTTCTCGGTCAGGGCCTGAGACTGTGGGGCACCTCTCCGAAGCTCATGCTGATCGGTGCGATACCGGCTTTTCTGGTGGGCGTCGTCTTCGTCGTCGGCATGGTGGGTCTGGCCCTCAATCTGCCGGCCCTGACCGAGGCGATCACCCCGTTCGCCGAGACCTGGACGGAACCCTGGCGCACCGGAGCCCGGGTCGGGGCGGGCGCCGTTCTGGCCGTCGTCAGTGTTCTGATTCTGGTCTACAGCTATACCGCGATCACCCTGCTCGTCGGCGCTCCCTTCTATGAGCGCATCTGGCGAACCGTAGAGACCCGTCTCGGTTCGGCTCCGACGGAGCAGAGCTCGGGATTCATCCGTTCCGCCGTGCGATCGGTGGCTGACAGCCTGCGCCTGCTCGTGCCCGCGGTCGGGGTCGGGATCGTCATCGTGCTCTGCGGTTTGCTTCCCGTGGTCGGCCAGATGGTCGCTTTCACCCTGAGCGCCGGTTTCGGAGGGTGGCTTCTGGTCATGGAGCTCTCCGGGCTGGCCTTCGATGCTCGCGGATTCACGTTGCGGCAGCGCCGGGAGACTCTGGCGCGCAGCCGGGCCAGCAGCCTCGGTTTCGGGGTGTCGACCTACATATTGTTTCTGATTCCGGGGGCCGCCGTCTTCGTGATGCCGGCCGCCGTCGCCGGGGCGACACTGCTCAGCAGGAGCACACTCGGCACCGGTCGCGACTAGCACCGGGCGGCGGCACCGGGCGGCGGCACGGGGCCTCCGGTGCGGCAGGCCCCGTGGCGCCCTCGCCGCGTGGGTGCATTCGCGCAGATTCACCGCACACCGACGCTGCCGAAGCCTAGAATATAACCGCGTCAATTGCGGTGACGACCTGTTCATCACCACAGGAAACCATGTCGATAGGAGCGCGATGGCTGATCGTTTTCTGGAAGCGGTGCACGCGCTGACCGCAACGGTCGGTCGCGAGTCCCACCTGTGCCGCCCATTCTTGGATATTCTGCCTGTCGATGGGGCGTCCATCTCGACCATCGGTGATTTTCTCGGTGCAGAGACTGTGTCCGCGAGCGATGCACAGGCCGAGCGGCTCGACGAATTGCAGTTCGATTTCGGTGAGGGCCCCTGCTGGGACGCGCTGGCCACCGTGGCTCCCGTTCTGGCACCCGATGTTCGGCACGACCCCGCGCGACGGTGGCCCGCGTTCGCCGATGCGATTCTCGGCGACGATCTCGGGGCGGTCTTCGCCTTTCCGCTGGTGCTCGGACCGCTGCGGCTCGGCGCCATCGACCTGTACACCGTTCGCCCCGGCCCGCTCAGCACCCTGCACATTCAGCAAGCCGTAGCGCTGTCCACCATCGTCAGCCGGGTGGTGCTGCTGCGCGCCTTCCGGCTCGCGGCAGGCAGCAGCGAACCCGAGACGAACGACCAGTTCTCCCGCCGGGCGATTCATCAGGCCACTGGAATGGTGCTGATCCAGTTGCAGATTCCCGCCAACGACGCGCGCCTCATCATTCAGGGCCACGCCTTCGCCGCAGGGCGTTCCATGATCGATATAGCAGAAGACATCATCAGTGGGCGGTTGAATTTCGCTGATGAGATTGAATAGAAGGTTCCTATGAAATCCCTCACTCGGGAAGATTTGCTCCTCGACACATTCGCCACACTCGCCGATACTCTCGTTGACGGCTATGACGTTGTGGATCTCTTGCAGACCCTCGTCGAGAACTGCCATCGCTTGTTCGATATTTCGGCGGCTGGAATCCTGCTCGCCGATGACACCGGCGATCTGCACGTTCTGGCCTCAACGAGCGAGGCCAGCCGGCTGGTCGAGATGATGCAGCTGAGCGCCCGGGCCGGCCCCTGCGTGGAATGCTTCACCACGGGCACGGTGGTCTCGCTGCCCGACATTGAGGACAGTCCCGCCGCATGGGTGCGTTTTCGTGACAGCGCCCGGGCGGAAGGCTTCGCGGCGGTCTACGCCATTCCGTTGCGCCTGCGCCAAACGACGATCGGAGCGCTCAATCTGCTGCGCTCGTCTCCGGGAGAGCTCCGTCATCAAGACGTGCGCGCAGCACAGGCCCTGGCGGATGTGGCCACGATCGGAATCCTGCAGGAACGGTCCCTGCGTGAGAGCAGCACCATCCGCGACCAGCTGAGCGCCGCATTGAGCTCTCGGGTCGTTATCGAACAGGCCAAGGGGGTTATCGCGTACACGCATTCCGTGTCGATGAATGACGCCTTCGCCCTCATCCGCACCCATGCCCGCAACAACCACATGCTGCTCTCACGGGTGGCGCAGCAGCTCGTCGACCGCACCCTCACCATCTGATCCCCATCCAGGCCATCTGATCCCCAGCGAGGCCATCTGATCCGCAGCGAGGCCGGCAGCGCCTCGGCGCCACCTGGCGCAACACCGAAGCCCCAGTCCGGCGACTGGGGCATCGGTGTGTCACCCGTTCAGGCCGGGATCAGTGGCCGGCCAGAGCCGGTTCCTCGAACTGGTTCATCGTGTTGTTCGCGCCACCGGCCTTCAACGCGGCTTCGCCGGCGAAGTACTCCTTGTGGTTGTCACCCAGGTCCGAACCGGACATGTTCTGGTGCTTGACCGTGGCGATTCCCTCACGGATCTCGCGGCGCTGCACGCCCTTGACGTAAGCGAGCATGCCCTGGTCGGCGAAGTAGCCCTTGGCGAGGTCATCGGTTGACAGCGCGGCGGTGTGGTAGGTCGGCAGTGTGATCAGGTGGTGGAAGATGCCGGCCTCGGCGGAGCTGTCCCGCTGGAAGGTGCGGATCTTCTCATCGGCGATCTGAGCGAGCTCGGTCTCGTCGTAGACCACGCTCATGAGCTTGGCACGGTCGTAGGCCGACACGTCCTGACCCGCTTCGAGCAGCGCATCGTAGGTCTGCTGACGGAAGTTGAGGGTCCAGTTGAACGACGGGCTGTTGTTGTAGACCAGCTTGGCGTTCGGAACGACCTCGCGCACCTGGTTCATCATCGCGGCGATCTGGCCGATGTGCGGCTTCTCCGTCTCGATCCAGAGCAGATCCGCGCCGTTCTGCAGCGAGGTGATGCTGTCGAG
>JAWOHA010000248.1:0-2752 GCA_046496385.1 Cryobacterium sp.
TCAACGCGAAACCACGGGTGAAACGCGAAGCGGATGTCGTGGTCGACGTCTGCGACCTCAGCCAGATTCTGCCTCTGCTCGGCCTGCGCGGCTAACCGGCTGTCCGGCTGTCCGGCTGTCCGGCTGTCCGGCTGTCCGGCTGTCCGGGCACAGTAGCTCCAGCAGGTCCTGGCCCAGGACGGGACGGGCCGTCGCCTAGTGCCCCATTCCCAGGCCGCCGTCGACGGGGATGACCGCACCCGAAATGTACCCGGCGTCGTCGCCGGCCAGCCAGGTCACCACGCGCGCCACCTCGGCGGCCGTGCCGAACCGGCCGGCGGGGATGCTGCTCTTGTAGTCGGCCTGCTGCTTCTCGGGCAGGGCGGCGGTCATATCCGTTTCGATGAAGCCGGGCGCGACCACGTTCGCGGTGATGCCGCGGGAACCGAGCTCCCGCGTCACCGAGCGGGCCAGACCGACCAGTCCGCTCTTGGACGCGGCATAGTTCACCTGCCCCGCCGACCCGAACAGGCCCACGACGCTGGAGATGAGCACGATGCGGCCGAAACGAGCCTTGAGCATGCCCTTCGAGGCGCGCTTGACGACGCGGAAGGCTCCGCCGAGGTTGGTGTCGACCACCGACGTGAAATCGTCTTCGGTCATGCGCATGAGAAGCGTGTCCTTGGTGATGCCCGCGTTGGCCACGACGACCTCGACCGGGCCGAGTGCCGCTTCGACCTCGGTGAAGGCCGCATTGATGGATTCGGCGTCAGTGACATCGGCCCGCACGGTGAGACTTCCCTCAGGCCCCGAACCCGACCTGCTCGTGACGGCGACACGGTGGCCCTGGCGAATGAACTCTTCGGCTATGGCGAACCCGATGCCGCGGTTGCCTCCGGTTACGATCACGGTGCGAGACGACAAAATCTGGTTCCCATCAGGTAAGTCAGGCCGGGTGCCAGCTGGGAATCCAGCCCCTGCGCCCCCGCGGATGCCTGACGCGGCGTATTCTGATTGCAGTGGATATCCCACTGAAACCCCCCTAACGATAGCCGACATGAAGCAGCAGTCGATCACGTCCTTGCCTCCCTCTCCTGAGGAAGACCGCCACCGCAGAATGATCAAGTACTCCGTCGCCATGGGTATTCGCATGGTGTGCATTGTGTTGATGTTGTTCGTGAGCGGATGGTGGCTGCTCGTGTGCGCCATCGGCGCGATCGTGCTGCCGTACTTCGCCGTGGTCATCGCCACGGTGCAGCCCGCTCCCCCCGTCCCCGAGGTGTTGCGGCCCGGCGGCATACAGATTTACCGCGGCGGCCAGGACAGCCGATGACCGACGCGACTCCCGCCGGCCCGAGCTTTCCGGGCTCCGGGGGTCTGCTGGGCCTGGGCGCACCGCTCGAAACGGCCACGTGCTCCCGGGCCGGCTGTCGCCGGACCGCAACGGCACGGCTGGACTGGCGAAACCCGCGCATCCACGCCGAGGACCGCGTGAAAACCTGGCTCGCCTGCCCTGACCACACCGATTACCTCAGTGGATTTCTGCAGCTGCGCGACTTTCCGCTCGTTGTCAGCGCCCTGGCGGCGACCACTCCTGCAGATGCCGACCGGGGTAGGCTTCGGGAGTGATGAACGAGTGGCGTTTTGCCTTCACCCGCCGCTGGGCCGGGTATCTGGCCCTGACGATGGTCTTCGCGGCGATTTGTGCGGGGCTCGGTCTCTGGCAGGTCGACCGGCGCAATGAGGCCCTGACCGAGTTGTACAAGATCGACGCGAATTTCGATTCCGCGCCGATTCCGCTCGGCGAGGCGCTTCCCACGCTCACCTCGTTCCAGGAGCCGCAGAAGTGGCTGCCGGTGCAGATGACCGGCAGCTACCTCCCCGACGACGAACTCCTCGTGCGCAACCGCCCGCTCAACATCAATCCGGGCTTTGAGGTGCTCACCCCGCTGCTCCTGAGCGACGGAACCGTCTTCATCGTGAACCGGGGCTGGTTGCCCACCGGCCAGGCTCAGGACGCCCCCGACGCGGTGCCGGCCGCGCCGACCGGACCGGTGACCGTGGTCGTGCGCCTCAAAGCCGGCGAACCGACCCTGAACAACCGCACGGCGACCGGCAACCAGATCGCCACCATCAACCTCACCGACGTGGCCGAACGTGTGGGAGAGCCGACCTACACCGGCGCCTACGGCGTGATGGCCTCCGAAAACCCGGCGCCCATCGAAGACCGCCCCGTCGCCGTCGTGAAGCCGGTCCGCGACGAGGGACCGCACCTGTCCTACGCGTTCCAGTGGTTCGTCTTCGGTCTGCTCGCCTTCATCGGGCTCGGCTGGGGCCTGCGCGAGGAGTACCGTTCCGTGAACGCCGCCGACCCGCAAGAAAAGGCACGCGCCGACGCTCGCGCACGCAAACAGGCCGCCAAGCCCCGCACCGACGCTGAAATCGAAGACGCACTGGTCGATCACCAGCGCTGACGCCGCCGCCGGTCGGGGCGCGATGACCGGCGGGCAGGCGACTTCGGCTAGTTCAGCTCGATCAGGTCGAGGTAGTCCGGGCTCCAGTGGTCTTCCACACCATCGGGCATGATGAGCACCCGCTCCGGGTTCAGGGCCTTCACGGCGCCCTCGTCGTGACTGACCAGCACCACAGCACCGGCGTAGTGAGCCAGCGCGTCGAGAATCTCTTCACGACTGGCCGGGTCGAGGTTGTTTGTGGGTTCGTCGAGCAGTAGCACGTTGGCTCCGGAAACCACGATCATGGCCAGCGCCAGTCG
>JAWOHA010000314.1:0-3588 GCA_046496385.1 Cryobacterium sp.
CACCGGCCCGCCGATACGCTCCTGCGCATCATGAAAAAACACCACGTTGGCGACTGGCCCGGAGCCATCATCGAGGCTCACGAAAACCACCCGGCGGCCGTCCCGCATGGGGGGCGTGTTCGTGGCCCGGCGCACACCGGCGATGAGCACCTCGGTGCCCCCGGGCAGCGCCGCAAGGTCGGAGACCGGGGTGACGCCGAGTTCGGCGAACAGCGGATAGAACGTGGCCATCTGGTGCCGACTCAGCGCCAGCCCGAGGCCCTGCAGCTCCAGGTCGGTCTGGGTGCGGCCGTGTAACTGCATCGTGGTGACCGTGCGGGCCGCCCTCCCGATGGCCGCCGAGCGGTGCTGGTCATAGTCGGGAACCGCCAGTTCCACCTCGAAGGCGAGCTGGTCGTCGGTGATCGCGACCGCGGTGCCCCGCACCGACTGAATGTGCGCGAGCAGTTCGTGCCGGCGGCCCCGGTCGTAGCCGATGAAGCTGTCCAGCGCCCCGACACGGGCGAGTGCCTCGAAGGTCTGGTGGCGCGGATGCACTCGGTCGCGAAAATCCTGCAACGAACCGAACGGCTGGTGGCGCACGATGCGGGCGCGCTCCGCGGCGCTGCTGCCCGTGAGCTCGGGCAGGGCCACCCGAATTCCGGCGGAGCCGTCGGGAAGGTTTTCGACCAGGTAGTCCAGGCCGCTGCTCTGCACATCCAGCGGCAGCATGCGCACGCCCAGGTGGCGGGCCTCGGCCACGATCAGGTCGGTGGGCCACATGCCCGGAGAGTGGGTGAGCAGCCCGCTCAAGAACACCGCCGGATGATGGGTCTTCAGCCAGGCGGACTGGAAGGTGGGCAGGGCGAAGGCAGCGCCGTGGGCTTTGGCGAAGCCGAAGCTGCCAAAGCCGGCCAGCACCGTCCAAATACGGTCGATCGTCGCCGGATCGAACCCCCGGGCGCCCGCCCGCTCGCGAACAAACGCTTCAATGTCGGGAAGCCGCTCCGGTTTGCCGAGGTGTCGGCGAAAGACATCCGCTGGGCCGAGGCCGCAGCCGGTGAGTTCGTCGAAGAGTCGCATCACCTGCTCATGAAAGATCACCACCCCCTGGGTCTCGCGCAGAATCGGTTCGAAGCGGGGGTGGACATAGTCGGGCAGGGTTTCGCCGTGCCGGGCCCGCAGGTAGGTGAGCGGCATGTTGTTCTGCATGGGGCCGGGCCGAAAGAGTGAGATCTCCACGGTGAGGTCGTTGAACTTCTCCGGTTGCAGTTTGCCGACCAGTTCCATCTGGCCGGGGGACTCCAGCTGAAAGATACCCAGGGTACGGGTGGACCGAATCAGCTCGTAGGTGGCCGGATCGTCGAGGGGCACCCGGTCAAGGTCGATGTTCTCCCCGGTGAGGCGGCGGTGTTCCGCGACGGCGTGTGCCATGGCCGACTGCATGCGCACCCCGAGAATGTCGAGCTTGATCAGGCCCATCGGGTCCATGTCGTGCTTGTCGAACTGGCTCATGGGCAGGCCCATGCCGCTGGACTGCACCGGGGTGCGGTCGAGCAGGCTCGCATCGGAGAGGATCACCCCGCAGGGGTGCACCGAGATGTGCCGGGGCAGCCGGTCGAGTTTCGCGGTCAGGTCCACAAGCAGGTCCAGCTGCTGGGACTGTCGGATCTCGGTGGCGAGGGCCTCCAGCTCGGGTTTCTCTTCGAGCGCCCGGCGAAAATCCCGCGCGTTGAAGCGCCACATCTGCTTGGCGATGCCGGCGATCTGCTCGGGCGGCAGGCCCAGGGCCAGCCCGGCGTCGCGCACGGCTCCGCGGCCGCGGTAGGCGTTGGTCATCGACATCAGCGATACCCGGTCGGCGCCGAAGGTGTTGAACAGGGTGCGGTAGATATCGTGCCGACGCGCCGATTCCACGTCGAGGTCGATGTCGGGCAGGGTCTGCCGTTCCGGGGAAAGAAAGCGTTCCCAGAGCAGCCCGTTGGAGAGGGGTTCGACCGACGAGGTGCGCAGCGCATAGTTGAGCACCGACCCCACCCCCGACCCGCGGGCCTGAATGCGCACCCCCATGCCCCGCACAAGGTCGGCCACCTTGGAGACGGTCAGAAAATAGCTCGCGAAACCGAGGTGTTCCACGGTGGCCATCTCGTGGGCGAGCCGGGTGTGTGCGGCCTCGATGGCCCGGGCTCCGTCGCGGGCGTAGAGATCGTCAATGCCGTGCCGGGCGCGCCGCCACAGTTCGGCCAGGGGGTCGCCGGTCACGCCGATGATGCGGGCTTCGGGCATGCGTGGCCGGCCCAGCCCCAGGTCGGTGACCGGGTCGAGAGCGGCGCGGTCGGCGAGCTGTTCGGTGTGGCGCAGCAAACGTTCCGTGGCGCCGTCGTCGTGCTGGCCGGCGTCCACGACCATGCGGGCCACCTGGCGCATGGCCGCGGCCGGCTTCAGCCAGGCCTGGCCGTTGAGCTGCGGATGCTGCAGCTGGGCCAGGGGCGTCAGGGTGCGGGCCGCGTCGGCCAGATCGGCGGTGACCGCCTCGTCGGGGGTGCCGTAGCGTACCGCGTTGGTCAGTACCGCCGGCAGCCCGGTGCGCTCGGCGAGGGAGAGCATGCGGGTGGCCGGGGTGACGCTGCCGGAGGTGCCGGGCTCGGCGAGGTGGCAGACCACCTCCAGGGAGAGGGAATCGGGCGGGAATGCCCGCAGCCAGGCGGTGAGGCCGGACTCGGCGGCGAGAGTGTCACGGCGCTCCAGGGACTGGCCCACGTCGGAGGCGGGCCCCAGCAGCACGGTGAGGGAGCGAAGCCCCGCCAGATCGGCCAGCCGGGTCCGGCCGACACTCGGGGGAGCGCCGGCCGTGCCGGGGCGTCGCGTGCCGGGCCCGGCGCCGCCGCTGCCATCGGCGTGAGCGGCCGACACCGCGCGGCACAGAGCCGCGTAGCCGCGCCCGGCCGTGCCGCCGTGCGCGAGCACCACGACCCGGCCGAGCGGGCGGTATTCTTCATCGTGCACGGCGAGGTCGGCGCCGAGGCCGGCCCGGATGCCGGCTGCCACGCAGGCACGCACGTGCTTGACCGCCCCATAGAGCCCGTCCCGATCGGTGACGGCGAGGAAATCAGAGTTCTGAGCCGCCGTCTGCTCGGCGAGGCACTCGGGCCGGGTGACGCCGTAGTGCGTGGAGTAGGCACTCGCCACGTGCAGGTGGGCGAAACTCATGGCCTATCCCCAGTCCAGGGCGAGCACCCACGATCCGTCGAGGTCGCGGCGCAGGTCGTAGCGATGCTGCTCCTCGCCGCCGCGGGAGGCGTGCAGGCGCCACAGCTCGGTGTCGATGCGCGCCGGGGCGCCGGCCTTCTCCCACCAGCGGGTGCGGGTGAACATCGCCTGGGGCTGGCCGATCACGGTGTGTTCGAAACGGTTCCAGATGAACGCTTTCGGGTCACCGTCGCTGGTGAGCACGACGTCAATCTCCGTATCTATGATCTGTGGCATGGCAAAACTCCTCCATTGAATTAGAACAAACTTCTGATTTAGAGTGTACGCCGCACCTCCGACACTGACTAGAGCAATGTCTGACCGCGTGTTGAGAGACCAGCATGATCAGCATGTTTACGC
>JAWOHA010000323.1:0-29671 GCA_046496385.1 Cryobacterium sp.
CTTGGATCGGGTGCCTGCCGGCGGCCCCGTCGGCAGGCACCCGATCCAAGAAAAACCCCTGCATTCCAATTGGACTGCAGGGGTTGTGGGGCCGGCCACGAGACTCGAACTCGTAACCCCCACTTTACAAGAGTGGTGCGCTACCAATTGCGCCAGGCCGGCATGAGGCCGAAGCCCTGTGACCATCCTAAATGACAGACGGCCCGTGTGCGACCTAGCCGGCGGGCGCGGGCTCGGGCGTGGGCTCGGGAGTGGGGGTCGCGGTGGAGTACGACTCCCCCACGGCCTGCAGCACGAAGGCGCTGAACTCTTTCGGGTCGGTCAACGACCCCACGTACTGCTTGCCGTCCACGAGTACCGTCGGGGTGCCCGTCACGGCGCCCAGGTCGGAGTTGGGAATCGGGCCGGCCAGCGCACGGTCCGTTGCGGCCTGCACCCAGGGCTTGAAGGTGGTCTCGTCGATGCAGGTCTCGATCGCGTCGACGTTGGCGTCGACACCGGACTCGGACACGAGGGATTTGAGCTCCTCGTCAGCCAGCCCGGTGGTGTTCTCTTCGGGCTGACCGGCGAACAGGGACTCGTGAAAGGCGTAGAAGGCATCCGGTGCGGAGTCGGCCACGCAGGCGGCGGCATTGGCGGCCCGCAGCGAATACTGGGTGCCGGCGGAACGACTGGTGAGAATGGCGATCGGGTGCACTTCGACGGTGGCGGCCCCGGTCTCTACCCAGGTGCGGATCTGCTCACCGTTGGTGGTTTCGAATACGTTGCAGGCGGGGCAGAGGTAGTCCACATAGATGCGGATGTTCGCGACCGTGCCGGTGGCATCGGGGTCGGATGCCACGGGATCCTGATCGGGCTGCAGCGCGTCGGTCTGCACCGCGGTCATGTTCTCGCCCAGGAGGATCCCGTCACTGGCCATATTCATCGGTCCCGGGCCGGCCGGACGGATGGAGCCCATGATCACGAAGACCACGACGACCACGACGGCGATTGCACCCAGGCCGATTCCGCCCTGCAGCAGCACGCGCCGCCGACTGTCCTTCTTCTTCTGGCTCACGCGCAGCAGCTTGGCTTTGTCCCGAGCAAGCTCGCGGCGCTCGTTCTTCGAGGGCCGGCTGTCGCTGAGTCCGCCAGATGTCATAAAATCTTCGCTCCGAAAGGTCTGTCACCGCCACCAATGCTGGCGCTTGTCGAATCCTAGGGCGACAGACTGGGAAACGACCAAATGGCGGCTGTGTCCCGGCCGTTGCGACGGGGGAGATACGCCCTGACCTGCCGGTATGCCATAATGCAGAAGTCGACCGGGTTCACAGCCGGGCCGACCATTTCTATTCACAACGGATCGTCCGGCACGTACCTGCCGGTGAAGGAGAAACACTCATGGCATCAGTGACTTTTGACAAGGCCACCCGACTCTACCCGGGCTCGGCCATTCCGGCCGTGGACAAGCTCGACCTCGAGGTCGCCGACGGCGAATTCCTCGTTCTGGTCGGCCCGTCCGGTTGCGGCAAATCAACGTCCTTACGCATGCTCGCCGGCCTTGAAGAGGTCAACGACGGCAATATCTTCATCGGCGAACGCAACGTGACAGACGTCCCCCCGAAGGACCGCGACATCGCCATGGTGTTTCAGAACTATGCCCTCTACCCGCACATGACCGTGGCCGAGAACATGGGTTTCGCCCTGAAGATCGCCGGCATCAACAAAGATGAGCGCGCCACCCGCGTGCTTGAGGCCGCAAAGCTGCTCGACCTGGAGCCGTACCTCAGTCGCAAGCCCAAGGCCCTCTCAGGCGGCCAGCGTCAGCGCGTGGCCATGGGCCGCGCCATCGTGCGTCAGCCTCAGGTGTTCCTCATGGACGAACCGCTCTCGAACCTCGATGCCAAGCTGCGCGTGCAGACGCGCACGCAGATCGCCTCCCTGCAGCGTCGCCTCGGCGTGACCACCGTCTACGTCACCCATGACCAGACGGAGGCCCTGACCATGGGCGACCGCATCGCGGTGCTCAAAGACGGCATCCTGCAGCAGGTCGGTTCGCCTCGCGACCTGTATTCCAAGCCGCAGAACGTCTTCGTCGCCGGTTTCATCGGCAGCCCGGCGATGAACCTGTTCCTCGCCGACACCGTCGACGGCGGCATCAGGTTCGGGACCGCGACCGTGCCGGTGCAGCGCGACACACTGGCCGGCTCCACCGGCAAGAAGGTCACCGTGGGCATCCGCCCCGAAGACATCGAGATGTCGACGACGATGGGTGAAGGCCTGCAGATCGAGGTCGACCTGGTCGAGGAGCTCGGCGCCGACGGCTACCTGTACGGCCACTCCACCATCGAGGGCAAGCGCACCGACATCGTCGCCCGCGTCGACGGTCGCTCGCACCCGAACGCCGGCGAGACGGTGTACCTCACGGCCACGCCGAACCACCTGCACGTGTTCGACGCCGAGAACGGCAAGCGCCTCGGCGGCGCCGTCACCGACTAAGCATCCGCTTCACCGCCACAGCCCGGTGACAGGTCCGACAGCCAGAGGGTGTCGGACCTGTTTCTGCTCCTGCCGGCAGGCACGTCACCCATAATCGGCACCGTGACGGCGAACCGCGTGGTCGGTCTTAACCCGTTAGGCTTTTTCCCATGAGCGGTTCCCTCAACATCACGTCTGCCATCACCGATTCGGCCCTGCTCGACCTGCCCTGGCAGCTTCCCCTCGACGCCTGGCCGAACGAGTCGATCGCGTCGCTGCCCAAGGGCCTGTCCCGGCACCTGGTGCGCTTCGCGCACCTCAGCGGACGAGTCGTGGCCATCAAGGAGACCACCACCGAGATGGCCAAACGGGAATACGACATGCTGCGGCGGCTGCAGGGCCTGGAAATACCCTGCGTCGAGCCCGTCGCGTTCATTTCCAACCGCACCGATATCGATCTGGAACCGCTCAATTCCGCCCTGGTCACCCGGCACTTGAAGTTCTCGCTGCCCTACCGCGCCCTGTACTCGCACACCCTGCGTCCCGACACCGCGACGCGCCTGGTCGACGCCCTCGCGGTGCTGCTCGTGCGCGTACACATGGTCGGGTTCTTCTGGGGCGACGTCTCCCTGTCCAACACGCTGTTTCGCCGTGATGCCGGAGCCTTCGCCGCCTACCTCGTCGATGCCGAGACCGGCCAGCTGTATACCGGCGGGCTCTCCAACGGGCAACGCGAGAATGACCTTGAAATCGCCCGCGTGAACATCGCCGGTGAACTGATGGATCTGGAGGCCGGCGGGCGTGTCGCCGATGAGCTTGACCCCATCCGGGTCAGCAATGGCATCGTGGCGGCGTACCGCACCCTGTGGAAGGAACTCACCGGCTCGGAGTCGTTCGCCTCCACGGAGCGCTGGCGCATTGCCGAACGCGTGGAGCGCCTCAACGACCTCGGCTTTGATATCGAGGAGCTCTCCATCAAGACCGACAGTGACGGCACCAAGGTGCGTATCCAGCCCAAGGTCGTGGACTCCGGGCACCACCAGCGTCGCCTGCTGCGCCTGACCGGCCTCGACGCCGAGGAGAATCAGGCCCGCCGTCTGCTCAACGATCTGGACTCCTATCGGGCCACCTACGGCGAGCCCGACGTCGACGAGGAGATGGTCGCCCACGAGTGGCTGGTGCGGGTCTTCGAACCCGTGGTGCGGGCGATCCCGGCCGAGATGCGCGGCAAGCTGGAACGGGCCGAGGTCTTTCACCAGTTGCTCGACCACCGCTGGTTCATGGCCCAGAACCAGTCCCGGGACATTCCGCTGGCCGAGGCCGTGACGAGCTACGTGCGCAACGTGCTGCGGCACCGCCGCGACGAGGCGACCGTGATCGAGCCGCCGACCGGTTCGATCACGCTGCCCACCACCGTGGTGCGCAGCGCAACCGGCGAGGAAGACTGGACCCTCAAGGTCTGAGACGATGCGGTGAGGTTCGCCGCCCGGCGCGCCACATGTGTTTCGGTGCGGTGACGCGCCTCCGGTCAGGTGGTGGGGCGGACGGGGTCGAGCACGTCGTCACCCGCGGCGACGCGGCGGCGCACCAGCGCCGACTCCATCACCAGAAGCACGACGACGATCACCAAACCGATCACGAACATGAGAGCGGCCTCACCCACGTTGTCACCAGCGGGCAGCAGAGCACCCGTCTCACCCTGCCAGGGCCAGAGGGAACGCAGCGAACCGACCATGAGCCCGGTCATGACAGCGAGGGTGATGCGATGCCTGTGGGCGAGCAGCCACTGCAGACCGGAGACGAACAGGCCCAGGCCCACCACGGCCCCCAGGGCGAACGCCCCGATGTAGGCCAGGTCACGGTTGTTGAGGGCATCAAGCGTGGGCGCGTAGAGCCCGACCGTGAGCAGCAGGAACGAACCCGACACTCCGGGCAACACGAGAGCGCAGATCGCCACCGCGGCGGCGAGCGCCACGACGAGCAGGCTCGGGTCGGCGGTCGGCGCCGAGGGAATGCTGGTCAGGCCGAAGGTGAGAACACCCGCCGCCACGGCGGCGAGCACCTCACGACCGCTCCAGCGTCCGCCCACCATACGGATCGGCACCACCAGCGAGGCCACGATCAGACCGGCGAACAGCGCCTTGGTCTCTTCGGGGTGAGCGTCGATGAGCGGCGCCAGCAGCCGTGCGCCCACCAGAACGGCGGTGATCATGCCCACGGCGATGGGGAGCAGCACACGCAGTTCGACCTGCGCGAGGTGCTCCCGGGCAGCGGCCGGCCCACGGCCGCGCACCCCGTCGACAACGCCGCGCACAACCGCGCGCATCAAGTGCCCGGCCGAATCGATCAGCGTTGAGTAGACGCCCACGATCAGGGCGATCGTTCCCCCGCTGACGCCGGGAATGATTTCGGCGATGCCGATCAGAGCGCCGCGAACAACATCGATGAGCAGTCGAAGGGCTTTCACAGAACATCCTGACGTCGGTACACGGAAGCGCCCATTCGGAACGCAGGCTTGGCGGCGCCGGGCCGGCCGGGAAGAGGGCCTGGCCGGCCCGGCCGGCTCGTGCCGCTGTTAGATGCGGTGCCCTCAGGTGGCGAGCTTGGCAGCCTTGGCCGCCTTGATCTGCGCGCGCAGGCGCGAGACCTCGTACAGCGACACGCTCACGGCGATGCCGGCGTTCAACGATTCGGTCGTGGCGTTGATGGGAATGGACACGATCGCGTCACAGGTCTCGGTGACCAGGCGCGAGAGCCCCTTGCCCTCGCTGCCGACGACGATCACGATGGGGCGTTCTGCGAAGCCGGTGCCCAGTTCGGGCAACTGCACGTCACCGTCACCGTCGAGGCCGAGCACGAACACTCCCTGCGCCTTGAGGGATTTGAGCGTCTGGGTGAGGTTGCTCGCCATGGCCACGGGGGTGCGGGCCGCGGCGCCTGCCGAGGTCTTCCACGCACTGGCGGTGACGCCCACCGAACGGCGCTGCGGCACGATCACGCCATGACCGCCGAACGCTGCGGTGGAGCGGATGATGGCGCCCAGGTTGCGCGGATCGGTGATGCCGTCGAGGGCCACGAACAACGGCTTGTGGCCGCGGCTGATGGTCAGTTCGAGCAGCTCCATCGGGTGGGCGTACTCGTACGCGGGCACCTTGAGGGCCAGGCCCTGGTGCACGGCGTCCCGGCCGGCGAGGCGGTCGAGCTCCGGGCGCATGACCTCGAGAATGGGGATGTTGCGGGTCGTGGCCATGAGGAGGACCTCTTTGACGCGCTCGTCCACTTCGATGCGGGCGGCGATGTAGAGCGTGGTCGCCGGGATCTTGGCGCGCAGCGCCTCGACCACGGAGTTGCGACCGGTGACGATTTCATGCTCGTCGATCTGCTGGGCGCGTCGGGTAGACGTTCCGCCGCCGCCGCTGCGGGCGGTGCCGCGCGGGCCGCCCTGGGCCGGGCCGCGGTTGGCGCCGCGGGGTGCGCCCGCACCGCCCCGGCCACCGCGTGCCGCGGGGGCACGGTCCCCGTCGCCGCTGCCGAAGGCGCCGTTGGTGGATCCGCCCGAGGGTGCGCCCGAGCGGCTGCCGCCGGCCGCGGTGTAACGTTCGGAGGCGGCCTTGCGCTTGCCGGCGGGGTGGTACGGGCGGTCTTCCGCCTTCGGGGTGGGCTTCTTGCCCTCGAGCGCCTGGCGGCCCTGGCCGCCGGAACCGACCTGGCCGCCGCGGCTGCCCTTGCGCACGGACCCGGTCCGGGCCTTGCGGTCTGTGTTCTTCATCAGTCAAAACTCCAATGGGCACCCGAGGGGGTGTCTTCGATGGTAATTCCGGCGACGAGGAGTTCGTCCCGGATGCGGTCTGCAGCCGTGTAGTCGCGGGCCGACCGGCACGCGTCCCGGTCGTTCAGCAGTCGTTCCACGAGAATGGTCAGTGCCACCATGGCGGGAGCGTCCGTCGAAACGGCCCACTCCGGCGCCAGCGGGTTGATTCCGAGCACCTCACTCATGGCGAGCACCGCTCCGCGAGCGGATGCCGCGGCGTGCAAATCTTCGGCGTCGAGCGCGGCGTTGCCGGCTCGAACGGTGTCGTGCAGCACGCCGAGGGCGGCGGGCACGGCGAGGTCGTCATCCATCGCGGCCGCGAAGTCGTCGGGCACGATTTCGTCGCCGGTGCCGGCGAATCGGGTCTCGGCCAGGCGCCGGTCGGCGCGGTCCAGAAAACTCTCCACCCGTTCGAGTGCGGCTTCCGCCTCAACGAGGGACCCGTCGTGGTAGTCGATGGTGGAACGGTAGTGCGCGGCACCGAGGTAGTAGCGCACGACGATCGGTCGGGCCTGAGCGAGCAGCTCGGCGGCATAGATCGAGTTGCCGAGGGACTTGGACATCTTCTGCCCGTTCACGTGCACCAGGCCGTTGTGCACCCAGTACCGGGCGAAGCCGTCACCGGCCGCGTTGGACTGGGCGAGTTCATTCTCGTGGTGCGGAAAACGCAGGTCGAGCCCGCCGCCGTGGATGTCGAACTCGGTGCCGAGATAGCGGGCGGACATGGCCGAGCATTCGATGTGCCACCCGGGTCGTCCGGGGCCCCACGGGGATTCCCAGGCCGCCGAGAGCGGTTCGGTGTCTTTCGCGCCCTTCCAGAGGGCGAAGTCGCGCGGGTCGCGTTTGCCGCGCGGGTCGGCATCCGCCGCCGATTCCATGTTGTCCGGGTTCTGCCGGGTGAGCTCGCCGTACGCCGGCCAGCTGCGGGTGTCGAAGTACACGTCCGGGCTGCCGTCCGCCGCCGGGTAGGCGTGGCCGCGATCGATCAGCCGGGCGATGTGGTCCTGCATCTGCTGGATACTCGCCGTGGCCCGCGGCTCGTAGGTCGGGGCGAGAATGCCGAGCCCCTGGTATGCGGCGGTGAACTCCAGCTCAAAACGGTAGGCGAGCGCCCACCACTGTTCGAGGCCGTCGGCGGGCGCCTGCAGCAGGATCTTGTCGTCGATGTCGGTGACGTTGCGAATGAAGGTGACGTCGTTACCCCGGTAGCTCAGCCAGCGACGCAGCTGGTCGTACACGAGGGCACTGCGCAGGTGACCGATGTGCGGGCTGGACTGCACCGTGGGACCGCACACGTAGATACCGACCGCGCCGGGCACGAGAGGGATGAAATCAAGAAGGGTCTGGGCCTTCGAATCGTAGAGTCGCATAGTCACGGGATCAGCTTAGGTCAGGCGCGTCGGCCGGGTCTGGGAGGGCGACCAGCACGGCGCTGGCCATCGCGGCCAGCCCTTCGCCGCGCCCCGTGAACCCGAGGGCGTCGGTGGTGGTCGCCGAGACGTTCACCGGGGCCCCGAGCAGTGTGCTCAGATACTGTTGGGCCTCCGCGCGGCGGGGGCTGAGCTTGGGCCGGTTGCCAATGATCTGCACCGACACGTTCGCGACGCGAAACCCGGCCGCCGTGACGAGAGTGAGCGTTTCCCGCACAAACACGTCGCCGTGGGCGTCGACGAGTCGCGCGTCGTCAACGCCGAAAATGCCGCCGATGTCGCCGAGGCCGGCCGCGGCGAGCAGCGCGTCGCAAATGGCGTGCACGGCCGCGTCGCCGTCGCTGTGCCCGGAGAGTCCGCGTTCCCCCGGCCAGTGCAGCCCCGCGAGCCAGAGCGGCGAGGAGTCGTCGAACCGGTGCACGTCAAGACCCGTGCCGATGCGCGGCACGGGCGTCACCGCGGCTGCCGCGGGGAGCGGCACGGCCGCGGAGAGCAGGTGCTCGGCGCGGTCCAGGTCGGCCCGGGTGGTGATCTTGAAGGCGAGCGGATGCCCCTCGATGACCTGCACGACATGACCGGCGGCGGCGACGATGGCCGCATCATCGGTCATCTCGGGCTCGGCGGCGGCGACGGCGGCGACGAGCACGGAACGAGGAAACCCCTGCGGAGTCTGCACGGCAGACAGTTCGGAGCGGTCGACGGTGCCCAGGGCGAGGCCGGTCGCGTCGATGCGTTTGATCGTGTCGCTGACGGCGAGTCCGGGGACGATCCCGTGACCGGTGGCACGCACGGCGGAGACGACCGCGTCAGCCAGGGCGCTGGGGGTCAGCGCTCGGGCGGCATCGTGCACGAGCACGACGTTCACACTGGGCAGCAGTGTGGCGAGGCCGTGCTGCACGG
Source organism: Cryobacterium sp. (assembly GCA_046496385.1). Classification (GTDB taxonomy): domain Bacteria; phylum Actinomycetota; class Actinomycetes; order Actinomycetales; family Microbacteriaceae; genus Cryobacterium. The sequence goes on from JAWOHA010000323.1 coordinate 8,599, forward strand.
ATTCCTGCCGAGTGCCGCCGCCGACGACGACGACGATCTGTTCGCCGTACGCGCGTGCGATGCGTCGGGCTTCGCCCTGGCGCTGTTCAGGCGCGACCACGATGATCTGGGCCGGCTCGGTCATGGCCAGCACGGCCTGCAGGGCGTGGGCGAGCAACGGCCGGCCGGCGAGGTGCACGAAAGCTTTGGGCTCGCCCAGGCCGAGGCGGGTGCCGCTGCCGGCGGCGACGACAATGACCGCCACGAGCGGTGCGGCAGACAGCCCCGGCTCGGGCGGCGCGCTGCCTGACCCGGCCGGGTCAGGCACAGCGGTGTCGATTTCAGTCATGGCGGGAGGCTATCTGGTGAGGTGCGGGTGGGGACATGCAGAAGGCGGCGCCTTTCGGCGCCGCCTTCTGCTCGAAACTGCGGCTAGGACGCGAGAACCTCGTCGAGAACGGTGGATGCCTTCTCTTCGTCGGTCTTCTCGGCGAGGGCCAACTCCGAGATGAGGATCTGGCGGGCTTTGGCCAGCATGCGCTTCTCGCCGGCCGAGAGGCCACGATCCTGATCGCGACGCCACAGGTCGCGCACAACCTCAGAGACCTTGATGACGTCGCCCGACGCCAGCTTCTCCAGGTTGGCCTTGTAGCGGCGTGACCAGTTGGTGGGCTCTTCGGTGAACGGTGCACGCAGCACCTCGAACACCTTGTCGAGGCCTTCGCGACCGATGACGTCCCGAACACCGACGAGGTCGACGTTCTCAGCCGGCACCTCGATAGTCAGGTCACCCTGGGTGACGTTAAGCTTCAGGTACAGTTTTTCTTCACCCTTGATGGTGCGCGTCTTCACTTCGGTGATCGTCGCGGCTCCATGATGGGGATAAACGACGGTTTCGCCAACCTCAAAAAGCATATAGTAGTGTCCCTTCAGCAACGTCTAGGATACCACAGCCTGCGGTGGTAGGGTGCGGCTATTTTCCCCTGGCCGCGCGCTGCCCCGACAGACGGCAGTGGCCGCTAGGCTGGAAGTCAACTAAACTTTGTCGCGCCCTCGCCACCCCGGTCGAATGCCGCACAGGTGTGGAGGTCTTGTGAAGACGCGAATCGTGACAGCCGTAATTCTGGCGGCCGGAGTCATCCTCGGAACGAGCGGCTGTGGCCTCTACGCCACGCAGGCCACGCAGATCGCCTACGATCCCAGCGACGGCGTCAGCGGCACCGTCGGCGAGCTGGAATTCCGCAACGCGATTCTGCTCTCCGACGATGGCGACACCGCCAACCTGCTGCTGACCGTGATCAACCTGGGCGACGAGCCCAAGAAGCTCAACGTGCAGTACGAAACCGGTGCCGGCGAGAAGGTCACCGAGAGCGTCACCGTGACCGGCAATACCACCGTCACCCTCGGGTCCGGCGCCGAGCCCGAGATCACCCTGGAAGGCCTCGACGCCATACCGGGATCGCTGTTTCCCGTATTTCTGCAGTACGGCAACGAAACCGGCGCCGAGCTGCTCATGCCCATCCTGGACGGCTCACTCGACGAATACGCCGACCTGACGCCCACGGCGGAGGTCCCCACGATGCTGCCGAGCGAGCTCCCGTCGGCCACGCCGACCGCGACTCCCGCCGCGTAGCACCGCCGCGACACGGCAGCCGAGCGGTCACCCGCTCGGCTGCGTCTTCGTGCTAGGCCTCGAAACGGTAGCCCAGCCCGCGAACCGTGACGAGCATCACGGGGTCGGAGGGCTTCTTCTCGATGCGGGAGCGGATGCGTTTGATGTGCACGTCGAGGGTTTTGGTGTCACCGAAGTAGTCGGCGCCCCAGACCCGGTCGATGAGCTGGCCCCGGGTCAGCACCCTCCCGGCGTTGCGTAACAGAAATTCCAGCAATTCGTACTCTTTGAGTGGCATATTCACCAGTACGCCCGCCACCTGTACGGCATGCCGTTCGATGTCCATGCGCACCGTGCCGGCGCTGAGCAGATTCTCGTCCTCGGCTCCCTGGTCACCGTGCCGGCGCATGACCGCGCGAATGCGGGCGAGCAGCTCACGGGTGGAATACGGCTTGGTCACGTAGTCATCCGCTCCCAGTTCCAGTCCCACCACGATGTCCACTTCGGAGTCCTTCGCCGTGAGCATGATGATCGGCACCGTCGACACGGTGCGGATCTGCCGGCAGACTTCGGTTCCGGGAATTCCCGGCAACATGAGATCCAGCAGCACCAGGTCACTGCCGGCGCGGTCGAATTCGGCGACGGCGGCGTAGCCGTCTTCCACGACGGTTATCTCATAGCCTTCGCGTTCCAGCAGAAAGCTCAGCGGTTCGCTCAGTGCGCTCTCGTCTTCAACGAGCAGAATGCGTGTCACAGTGTGTCTCCTGTCGCCGCCAGGGCGGGTGGGGTTGCCTCTTGCAGGCGGATGGTAAAGGTGGAACCACTGCCGAGCTGGGACCAGACCCGAATATCGCCGCCGTGATTCTGCACGATGTGCTTGACGATGGACAGGCCCAGGCCGGTGCCGCCGGTGTGCCGGGAACGCGAGGAATCCACCCGGAAGAAGCGTTCGAAGACGCGCTCCAGATCACTTTCCAGAATCCCGACGCCCTGGTCGGTGACCGTGATTTCGATCACGCCGCGGTTCTGACGCACGCCCACGCCGACGCGCGCGCCCGGCTGGGAGTAGTTGACGGCGTTGGCAACCAGGTTGTGCACCGCCACGATCAGCAGTTTCTCATCGCCGAAGACCAGGGCCTTGCTCTTCTTTCCCAGCACGATCACGATGTCGTCGGCCTCGGCCACAACGCGGCTCTGATCGACCGCGGCAGCGACGACGGCGTCGACGCTGAGGTAATCCGGCTGGGCGAGCACGTCCTGGGCCTGCAAACGAGACAGTTCGATGATCTCCTGGGTGAGGCGCCCGAGCCGGGCGGATTCCTCGGTGAGGCGATGGGCGAACCGGCGCACCCGCGCCGGCTCATCCGCCGCATGGGAGAGCGCTTCGGCAAGAAGGCTCACCGAGGCTATGGGCGTCTTGAGCTCGTGGCTGATATTGGCCACGAAATCCCGCCGCACCTCGTCGAGCCGAAACGATTCGGTGTGATCTTCGGCGAGCACGAGCACGAAGCGGCTGCCCAGCCGTGCCAGCCGAACCCGAAAGTGCAGACTCGCGTCACCGAACGGACCGCGCGACAGGGTGATGTCTTCGGTGAGGGGGTCCCCACGCTGCCGCACCCGTCCCACGAGCGCCAGCAGTTCGGGGTGCACGAGCTGGCCGTTCCACACCAGGCCCATGGTCATCGCCCCCGGGGACGCCTTGACGACGTTGTTGGACGGATCCAACACGATCCCACCGCTCTCGAGCGCGTCCAGCACCTGATCGATGCCGTCCGGGACCGTCGGGTTGACCACGTTCACCGCGCGGCGACCCTGCTGCTCGGCCACATGCAACAGGGCCACGAGTCCGGCACCGAAAACAGCCCCGAGGCTCAGCACCACGAGCACCAGCCACGTCGATTCCATTACTTCAGAATACTGATGTTTAATGGGACATCGGGCATCAGGGCTTCACCGTCAGCCTGCGACGGACACTGTTCAGGCCCGCATCACCATCTGTTCACCCTGTTTCGGCAGGATGAGCCCACTGACAGGTACCGACCTGCGGGTCGTACCCGCGCACAGAGTGCGCGACACGGAAGGAAATTCACATGCGCGACGTATTCCACAATGAACTGGCCGAAGTGCAGAGGCGCCTCACCGAGATCGCCTCCCTCGTCGCGGTCTCCATCGACAAAGCCACCCGCGCATTCAACGAATCGGATGTGAACCTCGCCGAAGAGGCCATCACCGAAGACGAGAAAATCGATGTGCTGTCCCGGGAGCTTGATGAGTTGACGATCACCATCCTGGCCCGCCAGCAGCCGGTGGCCCGCGACCTGCGCATCGTCGTGAGCGCCCTGCGCATCAGCGCCTCCCTGGAACGAATGGGCGACCTGAGCACCCACATCGCCCAGCTGGCCCGGTACCGGTTTCCCGACAAGGTCGTTCCCAAGAACCTGCGGGGCACCTTCGCCGAGATGGGCGCCCTCGACGTCGTCGTGGCGCGCATGCTCACCGAGCTGCTCACCACTCAGGACCTGAAACTGGCCGAGGCCATTCGCAATGAGGACGACAAGGTGGACGCCCTGCACCTGAGCGTCTTCGAAGCGGTGCTGGGCGAGTCCTGGAAGGGGCACGCCGCCGATACCGTCGATGCCACCCTGGCCAGCCGCTACCACGAACGCTTCGCCGACCATGCCGTCTCGATTGCCAAGAAGGTGCAGTACCTGGCCACCGGCGACTGGAATCAGGACTCCGACCACTAGGTCACCCGGCACGACGCGACACACACACGCGGCACCACACGCGGCACCACACGCGGCACCACACGAACGAAAACACTCGGCCGGCGAATCTTCGCCGGCCGAGTGTTTTCTGTCGTGTTGCCGCGGCGCCTGGCGCTACTTGACGGCGCCCTGGGACGCGACGGCGGCGGCACCGGCTGCCGCGGCATCCGGGTCCAGGTACTCCCCCGGCGCCAGCGGCATCAGGTCGTCACCGAGGCGGTAGACCAGCGGAATACCCGTGGGAATGTTCAGTGCCGCGATGTCGTCGTCGGAGATGCCGTCGAGATGCTTCACAAGGGCGCGCAGGGAATTTCCGTGCGCGGTCACGAGCACGGTCTTGCCGGCGCGCAGATCGGTCGCGATATCGGACTCCCAGTACGGCAGCATGCGCTGCACGACGTCTCTCAGACATTCGGTGCGAGGCAGGTCGTCGCCCAGGCCCGCATAGCGTGCGTCGCGAGCCTGCGAGAATTCGGAGTCGTCGTCGAGCGCGGGCGGCGGGGTGTCGAAGGACCGGCGCCAGAGCATGAACTGTTCCTGACCGAACTTCTTCTGCGTTTCAGCCTTGTCCAGACCCTGCAGGGCGCCGTAGTGACGTTCGTTCAGGCGCCAGGAACGCTTCACGTCGATCCACATGCGGTCAGCGGATTCCAGCGCGAGATTCGCGGTCTGGATCGCCCGGGACAGCAGGCTGGTGTGCAGCACATCGGGCAACAGGCCGGCTTCGCCCAGCAGCCGGCCCGCCCGCTTGGCCTCCTCGACGCCCTGCTCGCTCAGGCGAACGTCCACCCAGCCGGTGAAGAGGTTTTCTTGGTTCCAGGTGCTCTGACCATGGCGCAGAAGAATGAGTGTGTAAGACATGCCCCCATGCTACCGGCGCATGCCCAGCCGGGGCAGGCGCGGAATATCGGCCACACTGCCGGCGGACTGCGGAACGATGACTTCCTGACTGGCCGAGATGGTCACGCCCTCCGACTGCACGAAGAGGGTGCTGGTGCCGGGAACAGTGCGTTTGACCACGGCGAGGGCGATCGGTCCCAGTTCGTAGTGGATGGCACTCGACGTGATGGACCCCACCGTGACCCGCTCCGCCGCTGTCTCGGGGCGCGACCTGTCGGCCTGAACCGGGTCGCCGGGCGCGGGCAGCACCCCTTCACTGCCGTCGAGGTGCAGCAACACCAGCCGCCGCGGCGGATGACCGAGGTTGTGAACCTTGGCGATGGTCTCCTGCCCGCGGTAGCAGCCCTTGTTCAGGTGCACCGCCGTGCGCAACCAGTCCAGCTCGTGCGGAAGCGTCTTCTCGTCGACTTCCCGGGCACGACGCGGTCGCCAGGCCGCAATGCGCAACGCCTCGAGGGCGAGCAACCCGGCCGGAACCACCACGGTCCGGTCAGGTTCTGGGGTTGTGCTCGCTCCGGCGACGAGGTCGTCACGCAGCGACTCGAGCGCCCCGCGCGGCAACAGCACCTCGGTGTAGCTCCAGTCCGAGCCGGGATGGGCGCCCGTTTCGGCGTACTGGTAACCGCCGGGAGCGACACCGGCCCAGGGGTCATGCCAGACCAGGGGAACCCCGTTCGGCGCCGCCGGCTGCAGGCCCACGTCGGCCGGGTCGGAGGCCAGGGTGGCGACGGTGGCGAAGGCCAGGGTGCGATCGACGACCTGAACGCGCAGGGTGAAACGCATGCGATCAAGCCAGGCGTGCAGCCCCGGCAGTTCGGCCGCTTCCACCAGCAGCCAGGTTTCGACGCCGTCGTCGATGACCCGGATCGCGTATTCGAGCCGGCCGGACGGGTCGAGCAGCAGCGTCTCGGTGGCCTCCCCCGCGACCAGGCCGCGCACCTCCTGGCTGGCGAGGGAGTTCAGCCAGCTCAGCCGGTCGGGGCCGGAGATGCTGAGCACGCCGTGGTGAGACAGGTCGATCACCGCCGACCGGGCACGCAGGGATCGCTGCTCGATCATCGGGTTTCCGTAGTGGGCGGCGACCCCCGCATCGATGTTCTCCGCCTGCACGGCGCCCGCCAGCTGCAGCAGCGGCGAAACCGGCACGACGACGGGTGCGGTGGGGGTGTTCTCGGTCATGCAGCTCACTTCCGCCCCGAGAGAACGGGACTGGTTCAATTCTGCCTAGTCGACGTGTGCGAGCCGACCCGAGGCGTGGGTGCGCAGCCCCTGCCCCAGCGCGGCGATGTCCCACGCCCAGAGCAGGTGGTTGTCGACGAGCCCGTAGAGACGCGTCGCGGCCGCGTACGGCTTGGATCCTTCGGTGCGCAGAACGGCATCCGTCGCCAGGTCGATGCGCGGCCCGTTCACACGGCCCAGGTACAGTTCGGCGACGCCGCCGGGGTGCACGAGGGTGACGTCGATGTCGAATCCGCCGGTGGCGTTGCGCAGGTTCTCCACCGCGGCGGCCGAGGTGAACGGCGCCTCACCGCGGCGGGGCAGCAGGCCCGGCCCGGGATCACCGTCCTGGTGCGCGCGACTCAGGCGCCAGTAACCGGTCTCCGTCGCGAGAGGGGTTCTTTCGTCGTCGTGTCCGACCGCATCGGCGACGGGCGGTGCGGCATCGACGCTGACAGGCGCGGCGTTGTCCCCATCGTTCGACCCGGCGCCCGCGGCGGGCAGCGGCTCCGGCTCCGGCTCCGGCTCCAACCAGGTGTACGAGCTGTAGTTCAGGTGCGGCAAACCGTCGTGGCTGAAGCTCACTCGCTGGCCGAAGATGCGGCTGACGGTCTCGTCACCGATGGTGTATTCGAGAACGCCGGTGCCCTCCCACACTCCGAGCAGCCAGGACAGGGGAACCAGCTCACTGGGCAGGTCGACCGGCAGCTCACGCATGCGCGATCACCACGCACATCGTGTCGGCACGCGGCAACGTTATCGCTGCCCCCGGAACAATCTGACCACGACGATGCCGGAGACCCAGGCGATCGACAGGCTGGCGAGTCCGAGAAGACCCAGGAAGAAGAGTTCAATTGCGAGCAGCGACATGATTGGAGTCTAGCGGTGCCGGTGCCGGTGCGGGCCGGCGTTACCCGAATAACCCTGAAAGGGCGAAGATTCCAGTGGCGGCGGCGAGCACCAGCACGGTGCCGGTGATGCTCGCGGTGGTGCGGCGCACGTACCCGACTTTCTCGCCGAGGGCGATCTGCAGACTCAGGGTCACCAGGGTGCACCCGGCGAGGGTGAGTCCCAGCCAGACGAAACGATCACCGGGAACGACGAAGACCCCGGTCAGGACCGCGCCCACGACGGCGAGCGACCACACCGCACCGATTGACCTCTGTTGCGCACTCACTCCTCTATTCTGCCTGCCGATCGCCGGAATTGCGTACAGGCTAGGATTAGTCAACTGATATCTGGAGGGCCCGTGGCGCAGCTTTTGATCCTGACCTCGATGGTCCCTGCCGAGGTGCTTCCCGCCCTGGCCCTGCTCTCACACAGCACCCGCTACATTGCCGCCCAGCCTGATCAGCTGGTTTCCGCCCCGGAATCGGACCTCATCGTGGTTGATGCGCGTCAGAATCTGGCCGCGGCCAAGTCTCTCTGCCAGATTCTGCGCACCACCGGCCTGTCGGCCCCCCTGGTCCTGGTGATCACCGAGGGCGGCCTGGCCGCCGTTTCCCCGGACTGGGGCGTGGACGACGTGGTTCTGGAAACGGCCGGGCCGGCCGAGGTCGACGCGCGCATCCGCCTCGCCGCGGGACGGGTCGCCCGCACCGAAGCGTCCAACACCATTCGCGCTGCCGGAGTGGTCATCGACGAGGCGAGCTATTCGGCGAAGGTACACGGCAAACCGCTCGACCTCACGTACAAGGAATTCGAGCTGCTGCGCTTTCTGGCCGCGCACCCCTCACGGGTGTTCACCCGGGAACAGCTGCTCAGCGAGGTCTGGGGCTATGACTACTTCGGAGGCACCCGCACCGTTGATGTGCACGTGCGACGGCTTCGGGCCAAACTGGGTGATCAGGAGTCTCTGATCGGCACGGTGCGCAACGTCGGGTACCGCTTCAACCTGCACGAAGAAAACGATGAACGGGTTCCGAATTCCCTTGGCAACTGACCTCACTCCCCTCGACTACACCGCCGCGGCAGCGCGCATCGACCGTGTCGTCGCCGCCGCCCGGCACGTGGACGGTTACGATCCCCTCAACGAGCAGGCCTGGTTCGATCTGCGCGCCGGCAGCCGCACGGCGTGGATCGTGACGACACCGGCCGTTTCCCCGCAGGCCGGCGCGGCTGATGTGGGTCTGCTCGTGACCGGGAACGGCGAACTGGATCTGGTGATCGACCCCGCCCACCGCTGGCGGGGGCACGGCACCGCGGTGTTGGCCCAGGCCCTGCGCGACGACACGGCTTCCCTCACAGCGTGGGCTCACGGAGACCACCCGGGCGCCCGCGCACTGGGCGCCCGGTTCGGCTTCGCCGCCGAGCGCACCCTGCTGCAGCTGCGCCGTGACCTTTCGGCCGCGACCTGCTCGAAACCTGCTGCGGCCGCAGCGGCCGCAGCAGCAACCACCACCATCGACTCCTTTCGGCCGGGACTCGACGACGCGGAGTGGCTGCACCTGAACGCGCTGGTCTTCGCCGGGCATCCGGAGCAGGGCGCCCTGACCCAGAGCGACCTCGACGCGCGCCGCCGGGAACACTGGTTCGATCCAGAGGACTTCCTGCTCGCCCGCGACGCGGACGGGAGCCTGATCGGGTACAACTGGTTGAAGGTCGAGGGCAGCCTCGGTGAGATCTATGTGATCGGGGTACACCCCGATGCCGCCGGCCAGGGGCTCGGCCGCACGCTCATGCAGGCGGGGCTGGAACGGTTGCGGGAACGCGGATGCGACACCGTCGCGCTGTACGTGGAAGCCGAGAGCACCGGGCCGGTGCACCTGTACCGGTCCCTGGGATTCACCGACTTCACCGTGGACGTTCAGTATCGGCGCCCACGGGGTTAGGGCGAAGTTCACCCGGATCGTCGTGCCGACGGTGGCTCTGCTGCCAAGATGGGGGCATGGATCAGATAGACGGCGACATCACCCAGGCGGACTCGGGTTTGGGAACAGACTTCGATGACGATTTCGACCCTCTTGTCGGCAAGGTCGACCCGGCCTTGCCCGAGGACCGCTACCTCGATCGTGAGCTGAGCTGGCTCGCCTTCAACCAGCGCGTCCTGGAACTTGCGGAGGACCCGACCCTGCCCGTTCTGGAACGGGCAAACTTCTTGGCCATTTTCGCCAACAACCTCGACGAGTTCTTCATGGTGCGCGTCGCCGGGCTGAAACGCCGCATCCTCACCGGCCTGGCCGTGCCCACCAATGTGGGCCGCGCCCCGCAGGATGTGCTCACCGACATCTCCACGCTCGCCCACGAGCTGCAGCGTCGGCACGCGCGCGCCTTCCGGGACCTCGTGATGCCGGCCATGTCCCACGCCGGAATCGACGTGGTCGACTGGCAGAGCCTGACCGATACAGACCGCCAGTCACTGCGCAGCTATTTTTCCAACCAGATCTTCCCCGTGCTGATGCCCCTCGCTGTCGACCCGGCGCATCCGTTTCCGTACATTTCAGGGCTCTCCCTCAATCTGGCCGTGCGGGTGCGCAACACCAAGACCGGCAAGCAGGAATTCGCCCGACTCAAGGTGCCGCCGATGCTGCCCCGGTTCGTGCGCGTCGACCGCAACGAATCACCCGACAGCATTCGCTACATCGCACTGGAAGACCTCATCGCCAACCAGCTGGGCGACCTGTTTCCCGGCATGGAGATTCTGGAGCACCACGTCTTTCGGGTGACCCGCAACGAAGACGTCGTCATCGACGAGGACGAAACCGAGAACCTGATCAAAGCCCTCGAGAAGGAGCTGCTGCGTCGTCGCTTCGGCCCGCCCATTCGGCTCGAAGTGACCGAGGACATGGACGAGGTGACCCTGGGCCTGCTGGTGCGGGAACTCGATGTGACCGAGCAGGAGGTCTACCACCTGCCCGCACCCCTCGACCTGGGCGGCCTGTTCTCGCTGCGCATCGACCGGCCCGAGCTGCACTATTCCAAGCATGTGCCCACGACGAGCATGCAATTGCTGCCCGGAGAGCAGAACGACGAGCCCGATATCTTCACGTCGATCGCCGAGAATGACATTCTGCTGCACCACCCCTACGAATCGTTCGCGACGAGCGTGCAGGCTTTTCTCGAGCAGGCCGCCGCAGACCCGCACGTACTGGCCATCAAGCAGACCCTGTACCGCACCTCGGGTGACAGCCCCATCGTGCAGGCTCTCATCGCCGCGGCCGAGAGCGGCAAGCAGGTGCTCGCCCTCGTGGAGATCAAAGCACGCTTCGACGAGCAGGCGAACATCACCTGGGCGCGCAAACTGGAAAAGGCCGGCGTGCACGTGGTGTACGGGCTGGTCGGCTTGAAGACGCACTGCAAGCTCGCCCTGGTGGTGCGCTATGAAAAGGGTGTTCTGCGCCATTACAGCCACATCGGCACCGGTAACTACAACCCCAAAACCAGCCGCATCTACGAAGACCTGGGCCTGCTCACCGCCGACCCGCAGGTGGGCAAAGACCTCACCCGGCTGTTCAACGAGCTCTCCGGGTACGCCATCGAGAAAAAGTTCAAGCGCCTTCTCGTGGCTCCGCTGCACCTGCGCAAGGCCCTGCTCAAAAACATCGCCACCGAAATGGACCATGCCCTCGCCGGCGAGCCCTCCGGGATCCGCATCAAGGTCAATTCCATGGTCGACGAGGACATCATCGACGCCCTGTACCGAGCCAGCCAGGCCGGCGTACCCATCGACATCTGGGTGCGCGGCATCTGCAGCCTGAGGCCCGGAGTCGCCGGCATGAGCGAGACGATCCGAGTGCGCTCCATTCTGGGACGCTACCTGGAGCACTCGCGCATCTTCTCCTTCCACAATCTCGGCGACACGCAGCTGTTCATCGGCAGCGCCGACATGATGCACCGCAACCTGGACCGCCGTGTGGAAGCGCTGATTCGACTGACCGACCCGGCCCACCTTCTCGAAGTGCACCACCTGTTCGAGCGAGCCATGGACGAACGCACCTCGTCGTGGTGGTTGCAAGAGACCGGTGAGTGGATTCGTCACGACAATGACGATGCGGGTGGCAAACTTGATGACATGCAAAACCGTCTCATGCAACAGATTTCCCGCCGCAAGCGCCCGTCGGTCCTGCAGTGAGCGCACCGTCGGCGGGCGAAGCGCCCGTCTACGCCGCCGGCGCCGTGCTCTGGCGGGTGGTGGAGGGGCGTGTGCTCACCCTCGTGATTCACCGTACCGTTCACGGTGATGTCACCATTCCCAAGGGCAAGGTCGACCCCGGCGAATCGTTGCCCCGCACCGCTGTGCGGGAGGTGCAGGAAGAGACCGGCCTGGCCGTGGCTCTCGGTGTGCCGCTGGGAATCTCGGCATACCCGCTCGGCGACGGACGCGAGAAGGTCGTGCACTACTGGGCAGCGGAAGTGACCGCGGAGGCCATCGCGCGGTCCACGTTCGTGCCCAACGGCGAAGTGGCCGCCATCGAGTGGGTCAGTCTGAAAAAGGCCCGAACCTATCTGAGCTACCCGGCTGACGTGACCATTCTCGATGCCTTCGAACGTCTCGTCGACAGCGGAATCACCCGCACCTTCGCGCTCATCGCGCTGCGCCACGGCAAGGCTGCTTCGCGCGGCGGCGGCGGTGCCGACAGTGCCCGGCCGCTCACCGAACGCGGCGTCAAACAGGCCGCGAACGTCGTGGACACCATCACCGCCTGGCGGCCGCAGCGCATCATCTCCAGCACGGCGACGCGCTGCATCACCACGGTCGCCCCCCTCGCCGCGGCGACCGGAATCGAAATGAAGCGTACCGACCTGATCAGCCAGGACGCCCTCGAGAACGGCACCGCCGACGTGCGCGCCGTGATCGGCAAACGCATCCGCTCCCGCAAGACCGCGGTCCTGTGCAGCCACGGGCCGGTACTCCCCGAGATTCTGCGCGAAATAGCCCTCGCCACCGGCTCCACCCTGAACGAGCAGCTCTCCGATGCCGCCCACCTCGACACCGGCGGGTTCAGCGTGATCCATCTGTCGGTGGAAAACCCCGGCGCCGGCATCATCGCCATCGAAACCCATAGCCCGCTGCTGTAGCCGGCTCGCTGTAGCCGGCTCGCTGTGGCACAGCCACTCACCGGCGGCACGGCAACTCCCGGGCCCGTAGCGTAGTCTGCGGGCGATGCCGTTTTCGGCGGCCTGAGCGACCAACCGCACCTGAAACAACCCGATTGAGACTCCCGTGAACTTCTTCCGCCTTGGTCGACCCCTCGCCATTGTCCTCGTTGCCACGTTCGCGCTGTCGAGCTGCGCGGCGAACGAACGCCGCACCGCCAACGACAGCGATCTGAAAGGCACGCTGAACGCAGCCGGAGCGTCTTCGCAGGGCGCCGCCCAGCAGACCTGGGTGGCCGGGTTCCAGACGGCGCACCCCGACGCCACGGTGAACTACGACCCGTCGGGATCGGGCGCCGGCCGGGAGTCCTTCATCGGCGGCGGGGCCTCGTTCGCCGGTTCGGATTCCTACCTCAACGACGAGGAGCTGGCCGGGACCTTCGCGACCTGCGCGCCCGGGACCAGCGCCATCGACCTGCCGGTCTATATCGCCCCCATCGCCGTGATCTTCCGCCTGGACGGCATCGACGACCTGCGCATGGACCCGGCCACTCTCGCAGGCATTTTCGCCTCGGATATCACCCGCTGGGACGATCCCGCCATCGCCGCGCTGAACCCCGACACGGCCCTGCCGGACCTGTTCATCACCGCCGTGCACCGATCCGACGATTCGGGAACCACCAAGAACTTCGCCGATTATCTCTTTCAGGCCGCCCCCGAAGTCTGGTCGGCAGAGCCGTCGGACACCTTCCCGTTCTCGAGCGGCGAGGGCGCCGCACAGACGTCCGGCGTGGTGAGCGCCGTGACCAACGGTGTCGGCACGATCGGCTACACCGACGCGTCGCGCGCCGGCGAACTGGACATCGTGCGTCTCAAGGTCGGCGACGATTTCGTGACCTACACGGCCGAAGCCGCCGCCGCGTCGGTGGCCGGATCGCCGCGCGTTCCGGGCCGCGCCGACAACGACCTCGCCCTGGACCTCAACCGCATCACCACCGACCCCACCGAGTACCCGCTGGTGCTGGTCAGCTACGCGATCGTGTGCACCGAGTACGCCGACGCCCAGCAGGGGGAACTCGTGAAGGAGTATGTGACGTATCTGGTGAGCGCCGCCGGCCAGGCCGAAGCCGCCGCGTCTGCCGGGTCAGCCCCGATGTCCTCCGACCTGCAGGAGACCGTCACCGCCATCGTCGCGACCATCTCCTAGCTCCCGTGTGACGGCGTCGCGGTGTCGCGGCGTCGAACGCTCTCGGCCCTCTGGCCGGCGAGTTCTGCGAGCCTCGCCGGCCCCGCAACTGCGGTCCCGTCCCGCGCGCTCGACGACGCCAAGAGTCGTCGAGCAAGACCGACTTTGAGCCGTGGGTGCACATCTCGTGTTCATTTCAGTCGGCGTTTACCCCGCGTTCACTTCGGCAGGCTTCAATCATTGAGGTCAGCCGACGGCTGACAGATCACAGCCCGCGTTCGGCGGCACCCGCCGACAAGGAAAGGACCACGAAAGTGTCCCTGCTTTCTCTCAAGACCGCGAGTATCAGCGCTAGCGTTCTTGCTGCAGCACTGCTTCTGACCGCCTGCGGCGGCCAGACCGCCACCACCAGCTCCGACCCCGACGCCGGCCTCTCCGGCTCCGTCAGCATCGACGGCTCATCGACCGTCGCTCCGCTCAGCGAAGCGGCCGCCGACCTGTTCCGCGACATCGAGCCCGATGTCAACGTGACCGTCGCCACCTCCGGCACCGGCGGAGGCTTCAAGTCCTTCTGCGCCGGCGAGACCGACATCTCCGACGCTTCCCGCGAGATCAAAGACGAAGAAGCCGCCGCCTGCGAGGCCAACGGCATCGAGTACACCCGGGTCGTCATGGCCAATGACGGACTCTCCGTCGCCGTGAGCAACGACAACGACTGGGCGACCTGCCTCACCACGGACCAGCTGGCCACCGCCTGGTCTCCCGAGTCCGAGGGCACGGTCATGAGCTGGAACCAGCTCGACAGCTCCTTCCCGGATGAAGACCTCAAGCTCTTCGGTGCCGGCACGGACTCCGGAACCTTCGACTACTTCACCGAAGCCATCAACGGTGAGTCCGGGGCGATTCGCACCGACTTCAGCCCCTCCGAAGACGACAACATCATCGTGCAGGGTGTCGCCGGCAACCCCGGCGGCATGGGCTTCTTCGGCCTGAGCTACGTCGAAGAGAACACCGACCAGATCCGGGCCCTCGAAATCGACAGCGGCGACGGCTGCGTCGCCCCCACCAGCGACACCGTGCAGGACGGCAGCTACACGCCGCTGGGACGCCCGCTCTTCATCTACGTGAACAACGCCGCCTACGCCGAGAAGCCTCAGATGCGTTCCTTCATCGACTTCTACGTGGAGAACGAAGACGACATCGCAGAAGCGTCGCTCTTCATCGGTCTCACCGAGGAGCAGAAGGTCACCGCCGAGGAGCAGCTCGCCACGCTCGTCAGCTAACTGTACCCACCCCACTAGAAACTAGATCGAAAAGGAGAGAGTGCCTCGATGAGCACACTCACCCCCGTAGGCGGTCCGGCTACCCAGCCGGGCCGCCCCGCGGTGTCTCTGCATGCAGCACGGCCTCGCCACGGCGAGACGCTCGTGAAGCTGCTGTTGCGCCTCGCCGCCGTGCTGACCATCCTGATCACCGTGGGCATCCTCATCGCCCTGCTGGTGCCCTCGATAGAATTCTTCCGCCAGATTCCGTTTTGGGACTTCCTCTTCGGTGACCGCTGGGCCCCGCGCTTCGCGGACGCCTCCTTCGGTGTGCTCCCGCTCGTCACCGCGACAGCCTGGACGTCCGGGATCGCGCTTCTCGTGGCCATCCCCCTGGGCCTCGGCGCCGCGGTCTTCCTGTCCGAGTACGCCCACCCCCGGCTGCGCAAGACTCTCAAGCCCATCCTGGAAATCCTCGCCGGCATCCCCACCGTCGTCTTCGGACTCTTCGCGCTGCAGTTCGTTCAGGCGAGGGTCTTCCGGGAATGGCTCGACCTCGACACGGGCGCCTTCAGCGTGCTCGCCGCCGGAGTGGTCATGGGCGTGATGATCGTGCCGACCATCGCCTCCATCAGCGAAGACGCCATGTCGGCGGTGCCGCAGAGCATGCGGCAGGGCTCCGCAGCGCTCGGTGCGAACCGCATGCAAACCACCGTGCGTGTCGTGTTCCCGGCCGCACTGTCGGGCATCATCGCCGCCATCGTGCTGGGCGTGTCCCGTGCCGTGGGCGAGACCATGATCGTCGCCATCGCCGCCGGAGGCCAGGCCCGCATCGTCACCGGGCCGCTGGAGCAGGGTCAGACCATGACCGGGTTCATCGCCAACGCCGCCCTCGGCGATTCCCGCGTCGGATCCATCGAATACAACACCCTGTTCGCGGTCGGTCTGCTGCTCTTCCTCATCACCCTCGCGTTCAACTTCATCGCGATCCGTTTCGTGCGGCGCTTTCGGGAGATCTACTGATGACCCTTCTCACCACCGGCCTCGGCGCCCACATCCGCTCCGCCAGTATCAGGGGCAAAGTGAAGGGCGGTGAGAACAGCGCGCGTTCGATCATCTTTCTGGTGATGCTGTGGCTGTGTCTCTTCGCCGCCTTCGGGGTTCTTCTCACCCTCATCATCACCACGCTCCTGGACGGGGCAGGGCGTTTCACGACCGAGCTCGTCACGAACTATCCGGCGTCCTCACCGGACCGGGCCGGGATGCGCCCCGCCATTCTGGGATCAATCTGGGTCATCGGGGTCACCGCCGTTCTCACCATCCCGCTCGGCGTGGCCGCGGCCATCCACCTGGAAGAGTTCGCCGACCGCAAGAAGTGGTTCAACCGGGTCATCGAGCTGAACGTGCAGAACCTTGCCGCCGTTCCCGCCATCGTCTACGGCCTGCTCGCTCTGGGTTTTCTCGCTCTGCTCGGCGTGCAGAACAAGAACATCGTGCTCGGCGGCGCCGTGGCCCTGGGACTGCTCGTCTTGCCGGTCATCATCATCGCGACCCGGGAGTCGCTGCGAGCGGTGCCTCAGGACATCCGCCAGGGCTCGCTGGCCCTCGGTGCCACGCCGCTGCAGACCGTGTGGCGTCAGACGCTGCCCGCCTCGGTACCGGGCATCGCCACCGGCTCTATTCTCGGCCTGTCCCGCGCCCTCGGCGAGGCGGCACCGCTTCTCGTGCTCGGCGCGCTGGTCTTCGTCAGTTTTGATCCGAACGGGCTGCTCAGCGGGTACACCACCATGCCCATCCAGATCTTCAACTGGACCTCCCGCCCGCAAGCCGGATTCCACGAGATCGCCGCTGCCGGGAGCATCCTGCTCCTCGCCATCCTCATCGCCATGAACGGCCTGGCTATCTTCATCCGCAACCGCTACCAGCAGCGCTGGTAGAGAGACAGGACAGACCATGACAATCAACACCCGCCCGGCCAGCTTTTCGACCAGCGGCGAGAAGAAGCCCGCCGTGCACTTTCCGAGCGAGCATGCCCTGCGCAATTCGACCTTGCCCGACTCACCCAACGCGATCATCGAATGCGCCGACGTCAACGTGTACTACAACGACTTTCGCGCTGTGACCGGGGTCGACCTCGCCTTCGGTGCCAATGAGATCACCGCCCTGATCGGCCCGTCCGGCTGCGGCAAGTCGACTCTTCTGCGTTCCCTGAACCGCATGAACGACCTGATCGACGGCGCCCGCGTCGAAGGCTCGGTCACCTTTCAGGGCGAGGACATCTACGCCAAAGAGGTGGATGCCATCGAGGTGCGCCGCCGCATCGGAATGGTGTTTCAGAAGCCCAATCCGTTCCCCAAGTCGATCTACGACAACATCGCCTACGGCCCCCGGGTGATCGGCATGAAGGCGTCGAACATGGACGACCTCGTCGAAGAGGCGCTGACCCGTGCCGCCCTCTGGACCGAGGTCAAGGACAAGCTCAAGCAGTCCGCCTTCGGCCTCTCCGGCGGCCAGCAGCAGCGCCTCTGCATCGCGCGCACGATCGCCGTCAAGCCCGACGTGATTCTGATGGACGAGCCCTGCTCCTCGCTCGACCCGATCGCCACGTCCCGGATCGAAGACCTGATGTTTGAACTCCGCGAGGACTACACGATCATCATCGTCACCCACAACATGCAGCAAGCCGCCCGGGTCGCCGACCGCACGGCATTCTTCACCGCGCTGGCCAGCGAAGAGACCGGCGACCGGACCGGGCTTCTGGTCGAGTTCGACCGCACCAAGACAATCTTCGAGAATCCCCGGGACCAGCGCACCGAGGACTACATCTCCGGCCGATTCGGATAAACCTCTCAGGCGGCACAAACACCTCACCGAAGGCCCAATCGCGGCAGCAGGGCATCCTGCGGCCGTTGAGTTGGGCCTTCGGTGTTAGAGCAGCGGGGGCTGATAGGACATCATTGAGACCGGTGTTCTTTTTTCGTCAGATGCAGGACCGCCAGTCATCGGCCCCAGGCACAACCTGGTCGCATCCGCGCGGTGTCCCACCCCCAGCTTTTCAAGGAGACACCCGGTATGACGAGCGCAGTCGCCGCGACCACCGTCAAGACCCGGCAACGACCCGGCGATCGGGTTTTCTCGACCGCCAGCATCGTGTCCGGAAGCCTGATCCTGGGCATTCTCGCCGCCGTCGCCCTGTTTCTGCTCGTTGAGAGCCTGCCCGCCTTCGTCGCGCCCGGATCGGCTTTCTCCGGCGACATCGACAATTTCTGGGACTACGTGGGCCCGCTGGTCTTCGGAACGGTCTGGTCGGCCATCCTGGCCCTGCTCATGGCGGTACCGGTCGCCATCGGCATCGCCCTGTTCATCTCGCACTTCGCGCCCCGCAAACTCGCGCAGGGACTGGGCTACATCATCGACCTGCTCGCCGCCGTGCCGTCGGTGGTCTTCGGCCTGTGGGGCATCACGGTACTGGCCCCGTTCGTGCAGCCGTTCTACGGGACCCTCGTAACCTGGTTCGGCTGGTTCACACTCTTCGAAGGCCCGGTCTCCGGAACCGGCCGCACGGTGCTCACCGTCGCCGTGGTGCTGGCCGTGATGATCCTGCCGATCATCACCGCGATCTGCCGGGAGATTTTTCTGCAGACCCCGCTGCTGCATCAGGAAGCGGCGCTCGCGCTCGGCGCGACACGCTGGGAAATGATCCGCATGGCCGTGTTGCCCTTCGGCCGCCCCGGCATCATCTCCGCGTCGATGCTCGGCCTCGGCCGCGCCCTCGGCGAGACCATGGCGGTGGCCATGGTGCTCTCCCCCAGCTCTGAGGTCATCTTCCAGCTGCTGACCTCCCAGAACCCCACCACCATCGCCGCGAACATCGCCTTGAACTTTCCCGAGGCGCACGGCGTGGGCGTGAACATCCTGCTCGCGACGGGGCTCATCCTGTTCGTCGTCACCCTGATCGTGAACATGATCGCCCGCGTCATCATCAACAGCCGCAAGGCATTCTCGGGGGCCAACTGATGAGTACGACACTGACGACCAGAACGGTCACCGAACCCATCACCAATTCCCTCACCGCGGGCATGCTGCCCAAACGTGCCCCGGTTTGGATGCTGCTGGCCAGCTGGGCCGTCGCCGGCGTCGCGTTCGGAACCTTTGCGCTGATCGGCATCGCCGACGGCTTCAACGTGATCGGCACCCTGTTTTTCGGCACGGTTCTCTACTGCGTCGCAATCTACCTGTTCTCCCGCGCCGTGGAAGGGTCCCGCAAGGCCACCGACCGTCTGATGACCGCCCTGGTCACGGCCGCCTTCATCGTGGCGCTGCTGCCTCTCGTCTCGATTCTGATCACCACGGTGACCAACGGCCTGCCGGCTTTCATCACGCCGAGCTTCTTCACCGAATCACAGCGCAACGTGGTCGGAGCCGGCGGCGGAGTGCTGCACGCCATCGTCGGAACGCTGTTCATCACCGGTACGGCGACCGTCATCTCCGTGCCGATCGGGCTGCTCACCGCGATCTACCTGGTCGAGTACGGTCGCGGCAAACTCGCGCGCTCAATCACGTTCTTCGTCGATGTGATGACCGGCATCCCCTCGATCGTGGCGGGACTGTTCGCCTTCGCGCTCTTCGCCCTGCTGTTTGACGATCCGGGCGTTCGCTTCGGTTTCGGCGGTGCCATCGCCCTGACCGTGCTCATGATCCCGGTCGTGGTGCGCTCGAGCGAAGAAATGCTCAAGCTGGTGCCGAACGAGCTGCGTGAGGCGGCGTATGCGCTCGGGGTTCCGAAATGGCTGACCATTCTCAAGGTCGTGCTGCCGACATCCATCGCCGGAATCGTCACCGGCGTGATGCTCTCGATCGCCCGTGTGATCGGCGAGACGGCGCCGCTGCTGATCGTGGCGGGCTTCACCGCGAGCATGAACTACGACATTTTCAGCGAGCGCATGATGACGCTGCCGGTGTTCGTGTACAACCAGTACGTGAGCCAGGGCGTCGACTCGCAGGCGTACGTGGACCGGGCCTGGGCCGGGGCGCTCACGCTGATCCTCATCGTGATGGTGCTCAACGGCGCCGCCCGCCTGATCGCCCACACCTTCTCGCCCAAGTTCGGCCGCTAGCTCTTCTCGCTCCAGCTCCAAGCCTCAACTCGAAAGGGACTCAATGTCCAAGCGCATCGAAGTCAATGACCTCAACGTGTACTACAGCAGCTTTCTGGCCGTGGAGGGCGTTTCTCTCGTGATCGAGCCGCGTACGGTGACGGCGCTGATCGGCCCGAGCGGCTGCGGCAAGTCCACGTTCATTCGCACGCTGAACCGCATGCACGAGGTGATCCCCGGCGCGCGCGTGGAGGGCGAGGTCCTCATCGACGGCAACAACCTGTACGGGCCCGGCGTGGATCCGGTGCTGGTGCGCCGACAGGTGGGCATGGTCTTTCAACGGCCGAACCCGTTCCCGACCATGTCCATTCAGGACAATGTGCTCGCCGGGGTGAAGCTGAACAACCGTCGCATGAGCAAGGGTGACGCAGACGGCCTCACCGAGAAGGCGCTGCGCGGCGCCAACCTCTGGAACGAGGTCAAGGACCGCCTCGACCGTCCCGGCTCGGGCCTGTCGGGCGGGCAGCAGCAGCGGCTCTGCATCGCCCGAGCCA
The DNA here is from genome assembly GCA_046496385.1 of Cryobacterium sp. Taxonomy (GTDB): domain Bacteria; phylum Actinomycetota; class Actinomycetes; order Actinomycetales; family Microbacteriaceae; genus Cryobacterium. Next base: position 29,210 of record JAWOHA010000323.1, read on the forward strand.
TCGCGGTGGAGCCCGACGTGATTCTGATGGACGAGCCCTGCTCCGCGCTGGACCCGATCTCCACGCTGGCCATCGAAGACCTCATCGAAGAGATGAAGACCGAATACACGATCGTCATCGTGACGCACAACATGCAGCAGGCTTCCCGGGTCTCCGACCGCACAGCCTTCTTCAACATCGCCGGCACCGGCCAGCCGGGCAAGCTCATCGAGTACGACGACACCACCACCATCTTCTCCAACCCGACCGTGCAGGCCACCGAGGACTACGTCTCCGGTCGTTTCGGCTGACGGCCCGCAGACACCGCCGGCCCCGGCCCGCAAAGCCCGCCGGCCCCGGCCCGCAGAGCCCGCCGGTCGCGATCCGCAGAATCCGCCGGTCGAGGCCGAGCTTGCGAGGATCGAGACCTGGTGGGCCGGTCTTCGGATCTGCCCCGAGTTTGAGGAGTGTCTTGCGGGGTCT
>JAWOHA010000331.1:0-2538 GCA_046496385.1 Cryobacterium sp.
CGACCCCGACGGGGTGGCGCCGAAGGACTACCCGCACGAAGCGAAGAGCACCATCAGCTTCGGAGCCCTCAAGGACGGCCTGCACCGCCTCATCGGCGGCGTCACACCCGAGATGCGCGCCACCATCGACACCGTGTGCGCGAGCTTCGTCGCCGCGAACGCGGTACCGACGTTTCTCCCGGTGGCGCGCGACGAGGATGACGCCCCGATCGACGTGGACCGGCGTTCTGCGGGTGAGAAACGGGCGGCGATCATGCTGGCGATGTTCGAGAACGTCGCCGCCGATCCGCGTACGCCGACCATGGCGGGAGCGGCGCCGCTGGTGATGATCCACGTGAATGTGCGCGACCTCGACAACAACAGGGGGGTCGGGTGGATCGATGGGCAGGAGGCGCCGATCTCGATGCGGGCGGTGAAGCAGGCGATCTGCTCCGGCGGCTACCAAGGAGTCTTGTTCGACAGGAACGACGCGTTCGTGAAACTCGGAAAGAAGAACCGCTGCTTCACCCCGAAGCAGCGCCTGGCGATCAGCGCGAGGGATGGCGGGTGTGTGATTCCGGGGTGTGATGTGCCGGCGCATTGGACACAGATTCATCATGTGAAGGCGTGGGCCAAGGATCATCGAACAGAAATAGACAATGGTGTGTGCATCTGCCGCCGGCATCATGCCGAGATCGAATCATCGGGGTGGCAGATCACGATGGTGAAAGGCCGGCCGATGGTGCGCGGGCCCGTGTGGGTGGACCCGACTCAGACGTGGCGGCCGGCGCAGACGCACCGGGCGAATAGGGCGGTCAGCGCGTGACGCAAGTTGGGCTGTCGTCTTGCGCGGTCTCGATCCCTCGCAAGCTCGGGCCTCGACCGGCGAGGCGGCGGGGCGGGGCGGGGCGGCGCGGGGCGGGGCGCCTCGACGGGCGAGGCGGCGGGCCCGTGAGCGCCGTCGGTAGACTGGCCTCATGACTTCTGCCCCATCGATTCGCATTGCCAGCGTCAACACGAACGGGGTGCGAGCGGCGTACCGCAAGGGCATGGGCGACTGGCTCACTGCCCGCAACGTGGACATTCTCGCCATTCAAGAGGTGCGCGCCTCGACCGGCGACCTCGAGGGGCTGCTCGGGCCGGACTGGAACATTCTGCATGACGGCGCCACGGCGAAGGGCCGCGCCGGAGTGGCCCTGGCCAGCCGCAAGAGCGCCAGCATTCACCGAGTAGCGCTCGGCGCTGACGAGTTCGACAGCGCCGGCCGCTGGCTGGAAGCCGACTACGAGATGAACGGCACCGTGATCACCGTGGTGAGCACGTATGTGCACTCCGGCGAGACCGACACCCCCAAGCAGGTCGAGAAGTACAAGTTTCTTGACGCCATGCTCGCGCGCATGCCCGAACTCGCCGCGCACAGTCCGCACGCCCTCGTGCTCGGCGATCTGAACGTGGGGCACCGCACCCTCGACATCAAGAACTGGCGCGGCAACAAGAAGCACGCCGGGTTTCTGCCCGAGGAACGCGCCTACTTCGACCGTATTCTCGGCTCCGATGAAGACGCCGCCTACAACAGCGGCGCCGGGCTCGGTTGGGTCGACGTGGGACGCAAATGGGCCGGAGACGTCGATGGCCCGTACACCTGGTGGTCGCAGCGCGGGCAGGCCTTCGACAACGACACTGGCTGGCGCCTGGACTACCACCTCGCCACGCCGGCGCTGGCGGCCTCCGTCGTGAATTACACGGTGGACCGCGCCGCCGCCTACGACCAGCGCTGGAGCGATCACGCTCCCGTCGTCGTGGACTACCAGCTCTGAACCTCACACCTTTTTGAAGAAAAGACCTCACACCATGACGACACCCAGACTGTATTCGGGCATGCAGCCCTCTGCCGACTCCCTGCAGATCGGAAACTACATCGGCGCGCTGCTGAACTGGAAAGAACTGCAGCAGAGCCACGACGCGTTCTTCTCCATCGTGGACCTGCACGCCATCACCGTGGCGCAGGATCCGGCCCAGTTGCGCGAGAACACCCGCCGCACGGCCGCGCAGTACATCGCCGCCGGCATCGACCCGTCCGAGTCGACCCTGTACGTGCAGTCGCATGTGGCCGCGCACGCGCAGCTGGCCTGGCTGCTCAACACCATCACCGGGTTCGGTGAGGCGAGCCGCATGACGCAGTTCAAAGACAAGTCCACCAAGCAGGGCGCCGACGCCACCACGGTGGGACTGTTCGCGTACCCCACGCTCATGGCGGCGGATATCCTGCTCTACCAGACCCAGATCGTGCCGGTCGGTGAAGACCAGCGCCAGCACGTGGAACTGACCCGCGACCTCGCCGCACGCTTCAATTCCCGGTTCGGCGACACCTTCACGGTGCCTGAGGTCGCGATCGTGAAAGAAACCGCGAAGATCTACGACCTGCAGAACCCCACCTCGAAGATGTCGAAATCGGCCGAGTCGCATGCCGGCGTGATCTGGCTGCTCGATGAGCCGGGCGTCACCAAGAAGAAGATCATGCGCGCGGTGACGGATGCCGACGGCGGCGTGGTCTTCGAC
>JAWOHA010000339.1:0-11307 GCA_046496385.1 Cryobacterium sp.
GCCGCCGACTCCGCCACCTTCGAGACCTACAAGGCCGACGACCTGCTGCTGGCGTACACGCCCGCCGACGTCGACGCGCTCAACCAGGACGTCGTCGACCCCGACGGCTTCTACGTGGGCACCCGCATCATCCCCACCGTCATCGCCTACAACACCGGCACGATCGACACCCCGCCCGCCTCCTGGCAGGACCTCACCGACCCGGCCTACGCCGGCCTGATCACCATGCCCAATCCGGATGTCTCCGGTGCGGCCGCGTACAACGCCGCAGTCTGGCTCGACAACGCCGACCTCGGCGACGCCTGGCTCACCGGCCTGGCCGCCAACCAGCCGGTGATCGCCGACAGCAATGGGCCGGTCGCCCAGGCCGTTGCCGCGGGCACCCAGCCCGTCGGCGTCGTCGTGGACTACCTGGTGCGCGAGCTCAAGGCGGCCGGCTCCCCCATCGACGTGGCCTACCCCACCGAGGGCGTGCCCTACGTCTCCCAGCCGGTGGGCATCTTCGCCAGCACCGATGAGCGGGCCGCCTCGGAGGCGTTCATCGACTTCCTGATCAGCGCCGAGGGCCAGACCCTCGCCGTCGAGCAGTCCTACCTGCCGGTGCGCAACGACGTCGGCACCCCCGACGGCGCCCCCGCCCTGGACGACATCACCATCCTCACCCCGGACCTCGACGTGATCAACGACACCAAGGTCGCCGCCGTCGCACGGTTCAATGAGCTCTTCCAGTAGAGCCCCGGTCGCGGGCCCGGTCGTCACCGACCGGGCCCGCTCCACCCGGCTCCCCTCTTCCGCTTCGCGCCTGCGCGTTCCCCGCCCGGCGGATGCACGGCGCACCGTCGCCGGCATCGACCTGCTCCGCCTGGCCCTCTGGCTGGTCTGCGCCGCCGTGGTGCTGCTGCCGCTCAGCGCGATCGTGGTGCTCGCGTTCTCGGCCAACCACCTGCCCCTGCTGCTGAACGGCGATATTCTGCAGGCCGGCCTGAACAGCCTGGTCTCAGCGGTGCTCTCGGCCACCCTCGCCGTGGCGGCCGGCACCGCCCTCGCCCTGCTGCTGGACCGCACCGACCTGAAAGGCCGCAAGGCGTTGCGCCTCTTCGCGCTCACCCCGCTGCTCGTGCCGCCGTTCGTCGGCGCCATCGCCTGGATCGGTATCGCCGGCCCCACCGGACCGGTCAACGTGGCCTGGACGCGCTGGTTCGGGGGGCCTCTCTGGAACGTCTACGGCGGCGACGGCGTGGTGGTGCTGCTCGCCATCCATTCCTACCCCGTCGCGTACATCATCGTCTCGGCGGCGCTGCGCCGAATCCCCACCGACCTCGAGCAGGCCGCCCGCATCTCGGGCGCCTCCGCCGTACGCGCGGTCCGCACCATCACCATTCCGCTGCTGCGCCCCGCGATGCTCTCGGCGTTCACCCTCATCGCCGTGTCCAACCTGGCCGATTTCGGCATCCCGTCGATCATCGGCCTGCCCGAACGGTACGTCACCCTCTCCACGCTCATCTACCGGTACATCCAGTCCGGAACCGTGGAGTCTCCGCTCGAGGTGATCTCCACCATCGGGGTGGTGCTCCTCGTCATCGCCGTGCTCGCCATGGTGGTCGACCTGCTGGTGTCCCGGTCGCGCTGGGAACTGGACGGCTCCGCATCGGCCGTGCAACTGCTGCCGTTGGGCATCGCCCGGCTGCCGCTCACCATCGGCACCTGGCTCGCCGTGCTCACCGTCACCCTGCTTCCGCTTTGCGCGCTGGCGAGCCAGGCGCTGCTGCCCGCACCCGGCGTGCCCCTCACCTGGGCGAACCTCACCCTCGACAACATCGTGCGCGCGACCAGCGCGCCGTCGACGCTCACCGGGGCGGTCAACTCCGTTGTGCTGTCGGTGCTCGCCGGCATCATCTGCGCGGTGCTCGGCCTGGCCATCGGCACGGTCGTGACGCGCACCACGGCACGCTCGAACACCGCGTTGAAGACCGTGGCCATGCTGCCGCAGGCCATCCCGGGGATGGTCATCGCGGTGGGCTGGCTGATCATCGCCCCGCGGATCGGCCTGTTCAACACGCCGTGGCTGATTCTCTGCGCCTACGTGATGGCATTCATCGCCATCGTCGTGCAGTCGGTGAGCGCGCCGCTGCGCGCCACCCCGATGACGGCGGAGGAGGCCGCCCGCATCTCCGGGGCGACCCGGCTGCGCGCCCTGTTCGACATCTCCTGGCGCATGGCGGTGCCCGCCGCGATCGCAGGCGGCGTGCTCGTTGTCCTGACCGCAGTGCGGGAGCTCACCATTTCGGTTCTGCTACTCTCCCCCGGCGCCCAGACCCTCGGGGTCAACATCTTCAGCCTGCAACAGGCCGGCGCCTACAACGCGGCGTCGGCGCTCTCCCTCATCATCACCCTCGTCGGACTCGCCGGTCTGGGCCTCGCCGCCCGCCGCCCGAGCTGACCGAAAGGACCACGCATGTCGTCAGTCACCCTCACGGATGTCGGCCTTGTCTACCCCGATGGCACCGTCGGCCTGGAGAACATCGACCTGACCATCACGGACGGGGAATTCGTGGCCCTGGTGGGTCCGTCCGGCTCGGGCAAGACCACGCTGCTGCGGGCGATCGCCGGGTTCCTCTCCCCCACCGCCGGGTCGATCCGGCTCGACGACACCGTCGTCGCCGACCGGAACACGCTCCTGCCCCCGGAGAAGCGGGGGCTGGGCATGGTGTTCCAACAGCACGCCGTGTGGCCGCACTGGACCGTCGAGCGCAATATCGCCTACCCGCTGGTGCTCACCCGGGTGCCGCGCGCGGAGCGTGCCGACCGGGTCGCCGCGGTGATGCACCTGGTGGGGCTGACGGGTTTCGAAAAACGCAACCCGGCGACGCTGTCGGGCGGACAGCGCCAACGCGTGGCTCTCGCCCGCGCCATCATCGGCCGTCCGCGGGTTCTGCTGCTCGATGAGGCCCTGTCGGCGCTGGACGAGCCGCTGCGCGACAGCCTGCGCCTGGAACTGCAGTCCCTGACCCGCTCGATCGGCCTCACCGTCGTGCATGTCACCCACGACCGCGCGGAAGCCCTGGCCCTGGCGGATCGGATCGTGGTGCTGGACCGCGGCCGCATCCAACAGGTCGGTAGCCCGGTGGATCTGGTCACGCGCCCCGTCACCGCGGCGGTGGCCCGGTTCCTCTCCGATGCCACCCTCTTCCCCGGCCGGCTTCACCCGCACGGATTCGTCGCCGACGGGCACCCCTGCGCGGTTCCGGCCGAGCTGCTCGACGCGGGCTCGACCGCCCTCGGCACCGGCACTCTCGCCGTGCTGCCGGAGGATGTCACGCTGCAGCAGGGCACCGGGGCGACGGATGAGGCAGTGGTGACGTCGTCGCTGTACGGCCGAGCCCACAACGACGTGATCGTGCAGTGGCACGGCCTGTCCGTGCGTTCCCGGGCGCCCGGGCACCGCTTCCTGGTCGGTGAGCGGGTGGTCGTCGGCATCCGCCGGGCGATGTTCTACGACGCGCCGCCGACGGGCGCCCGATCGCTGGCTGCCGCGGCCCTGGTGTGAGCGGGGCGGGGTCGCCCACTCCTCACCGGTCGACCAGCTGCTCCCAGTCTCGCTGCACGGCGCGGGTGAACTGCAACTGTTTGACCATGGCGGGAATCTCCCACACCAACCAGATCGGGACTGCCAGGAGCGGCCACAGGCCGGCGGGGAGTTGGAGCAGGCCGAACACCGCGATGAACATCGCCAGTGGAGTTTGCACCACGGTCAGGACCCCCTCAGTCGCGCTCGGCGGAAGGAAATTGCTAGGACACCATTGACGCTCCGTACGCACGCAAATGCAAGGGCAGCGAGCTTGGAAACAGCACAGAAAGTGCCGCCGAAACCCCCGGCCCGGCCCACCACGAAAACGGGTCGGGCGGCGGCTCGCACGCGTCTCCCATCCTGACCGGGCATGCTGGACATCTGATCGTTTGCCATTCCGGCCGGCGCGCGACAAGAGAGCTGAAACAGTGGCCGGCGCACGGGGCATCACCATTCCGAAACTGACTCTGGCCACCGAGCGGAAGCGCCCGGCGCCGCCGCGGCCCCTGCTGCAACGCGGCCGCCGCTTCGCGGAGCTGGTGCGCATCGCCCGCAAGAACGGACTGTTGCCGGTGCGCCGGCTCGACTTCACGACCAACCCGAGCGGGGCATCCGTGCGCGCCGTGCAGGCCGAGGGCCTGCGGGCCGCGCTGGAAGAGGCCGGCGGCGCCTTCGTGAAGATGGGCCAACTGCTCTCCACCCGATCCGATTTTCTGCCCCCGGAGTTCGCCCGGGCCCTCGCGCAGCTGCAGCAGAGCGTGAAGCCGGCCCCCTGGAACGAGGTCGAACGGCTGCTGGAGGACGAATTCGGCGGCCCCCTCACCGACGTCTTCGCCGAGTTCGACCCCGACCCGATCGCCGCGGCCTCCATCGGCCAGGTGCACCGGGCCACCCTGATGAACGGCACGGTCGTGGCCGTCAAGGTGCAGCGGCCCGGCATCGTGCCGGAGCTGCGACGCGACGTCGCCATCGCCCTGCGAGTGACCACCGTGATGAGCGTGACGTCGCCGCAGGCCCGAAACCTCGGCATCAAGGCGGTCGCCGAGGACTACGCGGCCGACCTCGTGCGCCAGCTGGACTTTCGTCTGGAAGCGCTGAACCTCTCGGCCATGCGCGCCCTCCAGCTGCGCGGCCCGCGGGCCGGCGAGCTGCGCTTTCCCGAGCTGTTCGAGTCGCTGTCGAGCGATCGCGTGCTGGTGATGGAATATCTCGTCGGAGACACGTTCAGTGACTTGAACGCGAAGCCCGATGCCCCCCGTGCCGAGCTCAGCGCCGCGATGCGCACCGTGCTGAGCGCCTTCGTGCGCCAGATCGTCTTCGACGGCGTCTTCCACGCCGACCTGCACCCCGGCAACATCATGCTGCTCGCCGACGGCACGCCCGCGATGGTCGACTTCGGCTCGGTGGGCCGGCTCGACCTGCAGCTGCGGGAGACGATCCAGGAGCTGATGATCGCCTTCCTGCAATCCGACACCCAGCTGATCGCCGACGGGCTGCTCTCGCTCGCCCCGCTGCGGGAGGGCGCCGACGAGAAGGCGTTCCGCCGCGAGCTGAGCGCGTTCATCACGTTCGAGCTGGGGCCCGGCGCCCGCGTCAGCGTGCTGACGGTGGATGCCCTGGTGGCCATCCTGACCCGCTACGGCGTGGGCATCCCCGCCGAGTTCGTGGCGGCGGCGCGCGCGTTCGCGGTGCTCGAGGGCACCCTGCGCTCCACGATGCCGGAGTTCGACCTGCTCGAGGAGTCCCGCGCCCTGGCGAGCGTGCAGATCCGCGACCAGATGGCGCCGGCCAACGTGCGCGAACTCCTGACTACCGAGCTGCTGGCCCTGCTGCCCAGCGTGCGCCGGCTGCCCCGGCGCATCGACCAGATCGGGCAGGCCCTCGAACTGGGCCAGCTCAACGTGAATGTGCGGCTGCTCGCGAACAAGAACGACCGGCGACTGCTCACCGGGCTGGTGCGGCAGAGCCTGCTGGCCGTGCTCGGCGGGGCCGCCGGGGTGCTGTCCCTGGTCTACCTCACGGCTCCGGCGTCGGCAGACCCGGGGGTGATCAGCACGGTGACGGCCGGATTCAGCCTGGCGGCCGGCTCGGTGGCGCTGCTGGTCTCGGCGTTCGTCGACTCGCTGGTGACCCGCAGCCGTGACTGAGGCCCGCACCCGGCGGTGACGCGAAAACGTGCCGGAAACGACGAAGGCCCCGCCGGAGGCGGGGCCTTCGTCATATGTTCTAGTAGCGGGAGCGGGAATTGAACCCGCGACACCACGATTATGAGCCGTGTGCTCTAACCAACTGAGCTACCCCGCCACGACTTGTCGGCAGCTTTCTGCTCTCAAGCCTGAGCCCCCTGTGGGAATCGGACCCACTACCTCTTCCTTACCAAGGAAGTGCTCTACCAATGAGCTAAGGGGGCGAAGCTTCAACCCTCTGAAGCTGCGCCAGTTTTGGCAACCTGTCTAGATTATCACCAGTTGGAGCCCTCCGCGACCGCGGCCGCACTTTGCAGCCCGCACACCCGTGCAGCCGGCCGCAATCACCCCCGAAATCGTTCGCGAATCGGCGGTAGCCGCGGAGGAAGAATGCTGCTGAAAACCCCCACCCACCCGACGGGGCCGGGTGGCGCCCGAATGACGTACCCTTTTTCTATGACAGGCTCCAGCGTGACCGGCACAGCGCCGACCGGCACAGAACTCGCACCCGCGTCCACCACACCCGCAGCGGCTCCCACCGTTCCCGGACAGGAATGGTGGCGCACCGCGGTGATCTACCAGATCTACCCCCGATCCTTCGCCGACGGCAACGGTGATGGCATGGGCGACCTCGCGGGCATCACCAGCCGCCTCCCCGCCCTGCAGCAGCTCGGCATCGACGCCATCTGGCTGTCGCCGTTCTACACGTCCCCGCAGCGTGACGCCGGCTACGACGTGGCCGACTACTGCGACGTGGACCCCCTCTTCGGCACCCTCGACGACTTCGACGTGCTGCAGCGCACCGCCCACGACCTGGGCATTCGCGTGATCGTCGACATCGTGCCCAACCACTCCTCGAGCGACCATGACTGGTTCCAGGCCGCCCTCGCCGCCGAACCCGACAGCGCCGAACGCAACCGCTACATCTTTCGTGACGGCCAGGGAGAATCCGGCGAGCTGCCCCCCAACAACTGGGAATCCGTCTTCGGCGGTCTCGCCTGGACCCGCACCGAGAACCCCGACGGCACCCCCGGCCAGTGGTACCTGCACCTGTTCGACACCACCCAACCCGACCTGCACTGGGACAACCCGTGGGTGCGTGAGAAGTTCCGTGACGTGCTGCGCTTCTGGCTCGACCGCGGCGTCGACGGTTTTCGCGTTGACGTAGCCCACGGCATGATCAAGGCCGCCGGACTGCCCGACTACACGCCGCCCGCCGACGGCGGCAGCATGGGTGGCGGCGCCACCGCGCTGGAGCCCGGCATCGAGGCCGAACCGCACGCGACTCCGCCCTACTGGGCCCAGGACGGTGTGCATGAGATCTACCGCGACTGGCACACGGTGCTCGCCGAGTACCCCGGTGACCGCGTGCTCGCCGCCGAGGCCTGGGTGAACCCCCTCGCCAAGGTCGCCCAGTGGGTGCGCCCCGACGAAATGCACCAGGCCTTCAACTTCGCCTACCTCGAAACCCCGTGGAGCGGTCCGGAGTTGCGCGCCGTCATCGACGACTCCCTCGAAGCCTTCGGTGCCGTGGGAGCCCCCAGCACCTGGGTGCTCTCCAACCACGACGTGGTGCGGCACTCCTCCCGCCTGGCCATCACCGGTGAGAACCTGCAAGGCCACGGCATCGGCCCGAAGTCACTCGGCCTGCCCGACGCCGACATCGGTCTGGCACGCGCCCGCGCCGCCACCGCCCTGATGCTGGCTCTGCCCGGCTCCAGTTATCTCTATCAGGGCGAAGAACTCGGCCTGCCCGAGGCCATCCACCTGCCCGACCACGCCCGCGAAGACCCCACCTGGTTTCGCACCGACGGCGAACGCTACGGCCGTGACGGATGCCGCGTGCCGATCCCCTGGGAAGCCGCCGCCCCGTCGTTCGGTTTTGGCCCCACCGAGAAAAGCTGGCTGCCCCAGCCCGCCGAGTGGGCCCACTTCGCCCGCGACACCCAGCAGGGCGTCGCCGGCTCCACCCTGGAGCTGTACACCCTCGCCCTGCGCCTGCGCCGCGAGCACCTGCTCGGCCCCGGATCGGTGCGGTGGCTCACCGGCTATGCCCCCGAGGTCGTGGCATTCGTGAACGGCACGGTCACCGTCATCGGCAATACCGGCGAGGCTCCCCTCGACCTGCCTGCGGGCGAGATTCTGCTCGCCAGCCGCGCGCTGGCGGGCCGCACCCTGCCGGGCGACGCCACCGTGTGGCTGCGCACCGAGTGAGCGACGCAGCCCTTCAGCCGGTCACGACCAGCTGAAGGGCTGACGGGGTCGGGCAGGCTGCCTAGTTCACGTTGGCGTAGAGCCATTTCAGGGCGTCGACGTGGGTGCCGTTCCGGCCGCCCTCACGAATCTCGAAGTGCAGGTGCGGCCCGGTCGACATGCCGGTGCTGCCGGTCTTGCCGATGACCTGACCCGCCTTCACCACATCGCCGGCCGTGAAGAGCATCGACCCGTGGATCATGTGGGCGTACACACTCGAGACCAGTTGACCGTCGACCATGTGGTCGATGATCATGTGCACCCCGAGGCTGTTCTCACCGTCTTCGGCGAAGCTCACCACGCCGTCGCTGATGGCCTGAATCGGCGCCCCGAGACCCGGGTTGAAATCCTGTCCGCGGTGGTTCGCCGAGCATCCCGCGCAGTTGCGCGGCCCGAACTGGTCACCGATGTGCACCCCCACGGCGAAGGGCCACTGGATGGTGCCGTTGGGGTTGTTGGTGAAGGTGGCCTTCAGCCGGATTCCGCTTGCTGCGGCGACCTCGGCGATGGTCTTCGACTCATAGCCGTCCCGTTCGATGGTGACCGTGTCTGCGCCGGCGAGGTCGATGGTCTGGGACGGCGCCACGTCGGTCGGGCGCTGCGCTTCGAGCACCGCGGCATCCACATCAGCGGCCGACAGCAGCGCCTCAGCCGGAATCGACGTGGAGACGAACATCAGCGACACGAACGCCATCGCGGCAACCGTCAGGCTTGTCGTGGACAGATGGCGGCCCCGCTTGCGCGGACCCGTCACGCGGGCAGCGGGTCGGGCACGGGAGGGAGCCGGAACGAAGTCGCCGGCCGTAGCGAAGGGCACTTCGGCATCGGACAGCCGAGTCGCCGCCACGGGGACCACTCCAGAGACCACCACGTCAGAGGCTCCGGGAACGGCTGCGAGACGCTCCTGATCGCGCATCTGACGCCGGGTCAGGCCCGGCGGGGTGAGGCCGGATGCGGGCGCCGGCAGGAGCGGTGGAGGGGTGGCGTCACGCGCTGCGGATGCCCGGGCATCCGCAGCAGAAGCGTGATCAGTCAAGAGGCCCTTTCGGCGCATCGAACACAGGCGGAGGAACTCGTCTTGGTCGGCGCCCAAAAGAAGAACGTTTCCACACTAACGCTCAGCACCAGGAGCGCCAGCTATTCACCCCTGATCACCCGCAAACGGGGGCTAACGGCAGGTCGCGAAAAATATCTCGGAACGGGCATTTCCTGTATTTAGGATTTGTCTGTAAAACGGTCGTACAGTTCTGTCAGCAGCGGCTCGAACTGGGCATAGAGCCCGGGATCGGCGGCGATGGTGAGATCCAAGCCCGCCGAGGCGCCCCCCAATCCGCCCACCTGGGCACCCGCCTCGCGGGCGATCAGCGCCCCCGCAGCGTGGTCCCACGGCTGCAGCCCCCGCTCGAAATAGAGGTCGAGTCGGCCGGCGGCCACCCCGCACAGGTCCAGCGCCGCCGACCCGATGCGACGGATGTCACGCACCTCGCCGATCAGTCCTCGCACCACGTCCGCCTGCCACAGCCGCCGCTCGGCCTGGTACCCGAAACCGGTTCCCACCAGCGCCAGCGACAACGGCACCGCCGTATTCACCCGCAGAGCCTGCGTGAGGCCGAGCGTTCCGGAACGCAACGAGGCGCCCGCCCCCGCCGACGCGGTGAACAGCTCGTCGAGAACCGGGTTGAACACGGCCCCGGCCTGCGCGGTCCAGGTGGCCGGATTCGGGTCCCCTTCCACCACCGCGATGCTCACCGCATACGCGGGAATACCGTAGAGGTAGTTGACGGTGCCGTCGATGGGGTCCACCACCCAGGTCAGTCCGCTGCTGCCGGGTGTCGCCGCGGACTCCTCACCGAAGAACCCGTCGTCGGGGCGGGCATCGGCGAGCAGCCCGCGAATGAGCAGCTCGGTCTCCTGGTCTGCGCGGGTCACGATGTCTTCGGGGGAACTCTTGCTCGCGGCGATGTGCACGCCCTCGGAGCGGCGACGCAAAGCGAGCGCTCCGGCGCGCAGCGCGGTTTCACGGGCGAGATCGAGCAGGTCGGCGGCAGCGAGGTGAGTCATGCCTCCACGCTACGGGACGGCCCGAACGAATAACCGCCGCCGAAGCACCGAACGGTGCGTCAGAGACCCGGCAAACACGAAGGGAGCGGGCCCGTGGGGCCCGCTCCCTTCATATTTGTCATATTTGTTGCTGATGCGTGTGTGTTGCTGATTTTTTTCTCTGGTGGCGAGTGCGAGATTCGAACTCACGAAGGCTACGCCGTCTGATTTACAGTCAGATCCCTTTGGCCACTTGGGTAACTCGCCAGTGCGCTCCCACCACGTGTATTCACCTGACCGGAGACGCGTATCTACACTAGTCACAGAATGCCCGGGTAAGAAATCAGCCCGCCCCTTCGGCGTGCCGCCGCCCCGAAGAAGCCGCGGCGACCCGGGTACCATAGCGTCTATGGCAGATTCAACATTCGACATCGTTAGCAAAGTCGACCCGATGGAGGTCGACAACGCCCTCAACCAGGCTCACAAAGAGGTCGCCCAGCGTTATGACTTCAAGAACGTGGGCGCATCGATCGCCATGAGTGGTGAGAAAGTGCTCATGAAGGCCAACACGGAGGAGCGCGTGAAGGCGATCCTCGAGGTGTTCGAGGCCAAGCTGATCAAGCGTGGCATCTCGCTGCGCAGCCTCGATGCCGGCGAGCCCTTCGCCTCCGGCAAGGAATACCGTATCGAGACCAGCATGAAGGCCGGCATCGATCAGGAAAACGCGAAGAAGATCGGCAAGATCATTCGCGACGAGGGTCCCAAGGGTGTCAAAAGCCAGATTCAGGGTGACGAGCTGCGGGTCAGCTCCAAGAGCCGCGACGACCTGCAGGCTGTCATGGCGTTGCTCAAGGGCAAAGACCTCGATGTGGCCCTGCAGTTCGTGAACTTCCGCTAGGCGAACGCGTCGATCATGTTCAGTACGGCCGGGGTGAGCAGCACGATGAACAGCACCGGCAGAATGCAGAAGATGAGCGGGAAGAGCACCTTGACCGGAATCTTCATCGCCTTTTCTTCGGCGCGCTGACGGCGTCGCAGCCGCATTTCTGCGGCCTGCACCCGGAGCACATCCGCGATCGCGATGCCGTAGGCGTCGGCCTGAATGATCGACCGGGTGAATCGGCGCAGATCCGCTGAGGAGGTTCGTTCGCCCAGCGACTGATAGGCATGGGCGCGGGTGCGGCCGATGCTCATGTCCTGCAGGGTGCGGATGAACTCCTCCGCGAGCGGTCCCTGGCCGTTCGTCGCCGCCTTGGCCAT
>JAWOHA010000007.1:0-7904 GCA_046496385.1 Cryobacterium sp.
CGTGAACCGATCATGTGCACACCGATGACGGGGCCGTCTATGACACGCACGAGCTTGATCGACCCGGTCGTGCCCAGAATGGAGCTTTTTCCGTTTCCGCTGAGGTTGTACTCGTAGGTGGCAATCTTGTCTGCACCGAACTTTTCACCGGCCTTGGCTTCGGAGTATCCGACCGAGGCCACTTCGGGTTCAGAGTAGGTGACCTTGGGAATGTTGATGTCGTCGACCACGAGAGGGTTCAGTCCGGCGATTTCCTCGGCAACGAAGATGCCCTGCTGAAAACCGCGGTGAGCCAGCTGCAGGCCGGGAACGATGTCTCCGACGGCGAAAACTCCGGGAATGTTGGTGGCGAGACGCTCATTGGTCAGCACGAACCCGCGGTCCATGGTGACCCCGACCTCTTCGAAGCCGAGGCCGGCCGTCGACGGACCGCGCCCGACTGCGACCAGCAGGATGTCCGCTTCGATGGTGGTTCCGTTTTCCAGCGTGACGACGACGCCGCTGTCGTTCTGCGTGACACTCTGAAAACGCACACCCAGGGAGAATTCAATGCCGCGCTTGCGGAACGCACGCTCGAACTGCTTGGAGATGGTTTCCTCTTCGGCGGGAACGAGATGAGGCAGGGCTTCGATGATGGAGACCTCGGAGCCGAACGACTTCCAGACGCTGGCGAACTCCACGCCGATCACACCGCCGCCGAGCACAGCGACCTTCTTGGGCACGAAGTCGAGTTCGAGGGCCTGCTCGCTCGTGATGACCCGTCCGCCGATTTCCAAGCCGGGCAGGGAGCGCGAGTACGAGCCGGTGGCGAGGATGACGTTCTTGCCCACGATGGTGTCCTCGCCCACCTGAACGGTTGTCGGGGAGATCAGGCGACCGGATCCGGAGATGACCGTGATGCCACGTGCTTTGATCAGTCCCTGCAGGCCTTTGTACTTGCTAGACACGATGCTCTTGCGGAAGGCGGTCACAGCGGCGATGTCGATGCCGTCGAACGTCGCGTTCACGCCGTATTTCGCCGACTCGCGGCTGACGTCGGCGACTTCAGCCGAGTGCAGCAATGCTTTGGTGGGAATGCACCCCACGTGCAGGCAGGTGCCGCCCAGTTTGTCCTTCTCGATAAGGCCGACGGTGAAACCGAGCTGCGAGGCACGCAAAGCTGCCGCATACCCACCGCTTCCTCCACCGAGAACGACCACGTCAAAATTTTGTTCTGACACTCAGAAACTCCCTCGCGCATCACACTCTGCTGCGGCGGCCAGCAAAACGGGCCACGAGCAAACGTTTATCGGCAAGCTTTTCTTGCCCCTTCGACTGTACTACGGGCGTGAAAAATCCTCGGCCAACCTGATGAGCGCCCGAACGCTCACACCGGTGGGGCCCGCAGCGGTGTAACCCCAGGCGCCACCGGAGTTCTGCGCCGGTCCGGCAATATCGAGGTGCGCCCAGGGAATCGCCGACGTGCCGGTGTCGTCGGTGGTGTCGGCTCGGGGGCCGACGAACTCCTGCAGAAAGATTCCGGCGAGCAGCATGCCGCCGGCGCTGCTGCCGATCTTCGCGTTTGCGATGTCGGCCACGTCTGAAGTGAGTGATGCGCGCAGTTCTTCCGGCAGGGGCATCGGCCAGGCCGGTTCGTTGACGGAGCGGCTGGCGTCGAGAACCCGCTGCACCAGGGCGTCCTCACCCATGGTGGCGAAATACCGGTTACCCAGTGCGACGATTGCTGCGCCGGTCAGGGTGGCGACGTCGATTATGGCATCGGGGTGTTCTTCACTGGCCGCGACCAGCCCGTCAGCGAGAACGAGGCGGCCTTCGGCATCGGTGTTGAGAACCTCCACGGTGCGGCCGCCGCGCATGCGGAGCACATCGTTGGGCCGAATCGCCGAGCCCGAGGGCATGTTCTCGGCAATACACATCCACGCGGTGATTCGAACCGGCAGTTCAAGCCGTGCGGCCGCAACGATCACGGCGAGCACCGTCGCCGCCCCCGTCATGTCATATTTCATCCCGACCATGGATGCCGGCGGCTTGAGGGACAGCCCGCCGGTGTCGAAGGTGATCCCCTTGCCCACGAGCGCGAGGTGCTGTGCGGCACCGGCGGGGGAGTAGCTCAGCTTCACCAGACGCGGAGGGCGGGTAGAGCCCTGACCGACGCCGGCGATCCCTCCGAAACCGTCTCTAACGAGGTCGTTCTCGTCCCACATCGTGAATTCGATGGGCAGGTCGGTGACCGCCTCCTGGGCCCGGTGAGCGAGCGACTCCGGGTAAAGGTCTGAGGGGGGCGTGTTCACCAGGTCCTTCACCAGGCTGACGGCCTGCGCCACGATGAGCGCGCGTGTCACGGCCGATTCGTCCGTCTCACCACTGTGCACGGTCACCCGTGTGGCCGGCAGACGGGTCGTGGTGAGGGAACTCTGTCGGTATTCGGTGAACGAGTAGCCGCCCAGCGCCGCGCCTTCGGTGATTGCCGCGAGTTGCTCGGTTGATGTGCACGGCACAGCGAAGGCCACCTCATCCACACCGGTGAGCTGGCGCACGGCAGATCCGGCGGCGTGCCGCAGAGCGTCGGGACTGACGGAGCGGCCCAGGCCGATAATGGCGATGCGACGAGCCGGCGCTCCGTCGATGAGTGGAAGGGCGGCGCGCACCAGTTCGTCCTGAGCCCCGGTCACTCCGAGAACGGACAGTTGCCCACTGAGCGCGCCGAGAGCGGGGTCGGCCAGGAGCTGGGGGCCGGTGTCCGACTGCACGGCGGCGACAACGACAATGTCTGCGGCGGAGTTGACGATGGGGTGGATGGATACGGC
Organism: Cryobacterium sp.; assembly: GCA_046496385.1. Taxonomy (GTDB): domain Bacteria; phylum Actinomycetota; class Actinomycetes; order Actinomycetales; family Microbacteriaceae; genus Cryobacterium. The sequence goes on from JAWOHA010000007.1 coordinate 2,808, forward strand.
GAGAACAGGAACTGTCATACCTTGATGGTAACCACGGTTCGCGATCCGGACCTGTTCGCTCACGGCACCACGGCGAACCGCACCCCGATGCAACAGCGGGCGGCACTCGGATTAGAGTGAAAGCATGCAAGATCCTGAGGAACTCTACGAGCTGAACGCCGACTCCGGCGTTGTTCCAGAGGGTCTTCACCTGGTTGCCGCCCTGACCGGGTTTGCGGATGCCGGCGGTGCGGTGTCCCAGTTCTCGGAGTACCTGCGGGGCACACTGGAACACACCGTCGTGGCCAGCTTCGACCCGGACATGCTTCTGGACTATCGCGCCCGGCGCCCGATCATCGACTTCGATCAGGACCACCTGACGGATTATCAGCCGGCCAGCCTGCGCCTGTACCTGGCCCACGACGAGATCGGTCAGCCCTTCCTGTTCCTGACCGGGTTCGAGCCTGATTTTCGTTGGGAGCAGTTCACCGCGGCCCTGCTGAATCTCGTGCGACGGTTCCGGGTGGTGTCAACGACCTGGGTGCACGCCATCCCGATGCCCGTGCCGCACACGCGGCCGATCGGCGTCACCGTGAGCGGTAACCGCTCGGATCTGATCGAGAGCATGTCCGTGTGGCGGCCGCACACTCAGGTGGCCGCCACGGCTCTGCATCTGGTTGAGTATCGTCTGCAGGCCGACGGTGCATCGGCGGTCGGGTATGTTCTCTTGATCCCGCACTACCTGGCCGACACCGAGTTTCCGTCTGCGGCGCTGTCTGCCCTGGAAAGCACGAGTGCGTCCACCGGTTTGATCTTTCCCACCGACCGCCTGCGGGAACAGAATCGCGATTTCGTGGCCCGCATCGACGAGCAGGTGCGCGACAATCCCGAACTCGCCAAACTCGTGGGAACCCTTGAAGAACGCTACGACGCGTATATGGAGGGAAGCACGCTTCGTTCACCCCTTACCGACGAGGACGGGGAGCTTCCCACCGCAGATGAGATCGCAGCGGAGCTGGAGAAATTCCTGATGATCCGGCGCAGCAAGGACGACGGTTCGGCGTCCTAGCCGGCAAGCGGTGCCCGCTTCGGCCGGTACCGTGAGGGAATGAACACTCGTCGGTCCTGGTTGGTCTTTTCCATCGGGTCGTTCGCCTACCTGGCCGCCGTCTTGCAGCGCACCTCGATGGGAGTCGCCGGCGTGAGTGCCGCGGAACGTTTCGGGGGTTCCGCCGCGGTTCTGTCCAGTCTCGCTGTGGTGCAGCTGATCGTGTATGCGGGAGCGCAGATTCCGGTGGGTGTGCTCATCGATCGGTACGGTCCCCGTATGCTCATCGTCACCGGGATGTCTTTGATGATCGTGGGTCAGGTGACCCTGGCCTTCTCGCCGACAATCGCCGTGGCCGTGGTCGGCCGCATCTTCGTGGGCGCAGGGGACGCCGCCATCTTCATCTCTATGATCAGGCTGATCAGTTCCTGGTTTTCGGGCGGAATCGTTCCCCTGCTCAGCCAATGGCTGGGCAACATCGGCCAGTTGGGGCAGGTTCTCTCCGCGGTGCCGTTGGCGTGGCTGTTGAATCTGGCCGGATGGACGACGGCGTTCCTGTCCGCGGCAGCGGTCGCCGTCGTGGCGCTGATCGTGGTGCTCGCCTGTGTTCGGGATCGCCCGGCCGGTGAGGGCGAACGTCACCGGGCCACGTCGTGGGCGGTGGCCGTGGTTCAGCTGCGGCACAGCCTGGCTCGGCCCGGCACCCAGCTCGGCTTCTGGGCACACTTCGTGTCGCAGTCTTCAGGTACGGTCTTCAGCCTGTTGTGGGGGTTTCCCTTCATGGTCTACGGGCTCGGGTATGACCCGTCCGTCGCTGCTGCCATGCTGACGGTGCTGGTCGGGGCGGGACTGGTGTCCGGGCCGGTGCTGGGAGTTCTGACAGCTCGGTATCCGCTGCGCCGCAGCAACATCATTTTGCTCATCGTGTTCATGATCGGACTGATGCGGGCAATGGTGCTGCTCTGGCCCGGGGTTCCGCCACTGTGGCTGATCGTGATGTTGCTCCTGACTCTGGGCGTGGGTGGGCCCGGGGCGCTCATCGGCTTTGACTTCGCTCGCACCTTCAACCCGCAGCACAGCCTCGGCGCGGCTAACGGCGTCGTCAACGTGGGCGGCTTCATGGCGAGTTTCATCATGATGCTCCTGATCGGGTTGCTCCTTGACGTGCAGGACGGTTGGCGCGTTGCCGGGGGACAGGACAGCGCTCTGTATTCTTTGGATTCCTTTCGGATCGCTTTTCTCGCCCAGTACGTCGTCATCGGCTTCGGCGTGCTCATGCTGGTGCGCACGCGCCGGAGAATTCGCCGCCACCTGCGTGACGAAGAAGCTCTCGAGGTCGCCCCGCTCTGGGTCGCGCTGGTGCGAGCGTGGCGGTCGCGAGGGGCAAGTTCCTGACGGTGGCTTGCCTCTGGGTCAAACCGTGCGATAATTACTCCTAGGACCCGTTCAGGTCCGGGGAGTTACACGTTCATACCGGTGGTTGACAGCAATGTCTTGCAGCGGTTTTGAGAGTGTCGCTGAAGGCCCGGGACTTGACATGGGTCCAAGTACTGCCCAAAATTCACACTGCTCAGAGATTCACACTGCTCGGAGACAGCACAGCCAGGTGTCCGCAGGCCAGGACTGCTACGGCAGCGCCGCACACCACAGCGGTATGAGAGGTATTTTCACATGGCAACCCCCGCAAAGACTGAGGCGACTGACGTGGCCGCAGAGGCGCCCGCGACCGCGGCCGGCACGACTGCAGTGACGAAGGCTCCGGCCACGAAGGCAACTGCCGTCAAGGCCACTGCGGCGAAGACCGCAGCCCCGAAAACCGCAGCCGCAAAGACCGCAGCCGCGAAGACGGCAGCAGCGAAGAAAGCCGCTGCCGCCGGCGCCCCCGCAGCAGAGAAGGCCCCACCGCGCAAACGTGCGGCCACGACCCGCGCGAAGGCCAGCAAGGCCGACGAGACCGCTCCCGAAGAACCGGCCGGCGCCCACGACGACGACGCCGATGATGACGAGAACAATGCCAAGAAGCGTGCCGCGGCCGCCGAGCCGCTTCCCAAAGGCGCCCTCGTGCTCTCGCTCGTGGATGACGAGGACGAAGTTCCCGTCTACTCGAGCGCCATCACCGGCGCCACGGCCGATCCGGTCAAGGATTACCTGAAGCAGATCGGTAAGGTCGCCCTGCTCAATGCGGCCGAAGAGGTCGAACTCGCGATGCGCATCGAGGCTGGGCTGTTCGCCGAGGACAAACTCGCCGTGATGACGGAAGTAGAGAAGAAGACGTCGCTCGGTCGTGAGCTGCAGTGGGTCGCCAAGGACGGCGCCCGCGCCAAGAGCCACCTGCTCGGCGCCAACCTCCGCCTCGTTGTCTCCCTGGCCAAGCGCTACACCGGGCGAGGCATGCAGTTCCTGGACCTGATCCAAGAGGGCAATCTCGGGCTCATCCGCGCCGTCGAGAAATTCGACTACACCAAGGGTTTCAAGTTCTCCACCTACGCCACCTGGTGGATCCGGCAGGCGATCACCCGTGCCATGGCAGATCAGGCACGCACCATCCGCATCCCGGTACACATGGTCGAGGTGATCAACAAGCTGGCCCGCGTTCAGCGCCAAATGCTGCAGGATCTCGGTCGCGAGCCCACGCCCGAAGAACTCAGCCGTGAACTGGACATGACTCCGGAGAAGGTCGTCGAAGTCCAGAAATACGGTCGTGAGCCGATTTCGCTGCACACGCCGCTGGGTGAAGACGGGGACAGCGAGTTCGGTGACCTCATCGAGGACACCGAGGCCGTCGTACCAGCCGACGCCGTGGGCTTCACGATGCTGCAGAAGCAGCTGGAAAGCCTGCTGGACTCCTTGTCGGAGCGGGAAGCGGGCGTCATCCGAATGCGCTTCGGACTCGGCGACGGCATGCCGAAGACGCTCGACCAGATCGGGGACACCTTCGGCGTGACGCGCGAGCGGATACGTCAGATTGAGTCCAAGACCATGGCCAAACTCCGCCACCCCTCGCGTTCGCAGTCGCTGCGCGACTACCTCGAGTAGGAGCGGGTTTGATCTACGCTCCGGCGATCCTGCTGGGGAGAGCCGTTCGTGTGCTTGCCCGCTGGCGCAAGCCCGGTGGAGGCTCAGCCGTTCCAGGGCTGGTCGTCAACCGGGTCGCGCCGGGGTTCCTGCCCCAGGTTCTGAACAGTTTTCCTCAGGGGCTTGTCGTCGTCTCCGGCTCGAGCGGCAAGTCGACGACAACGAAAATGCTGGTGGGTGTGCTTCGTGCGCACGGTTTGAGCGTGTTCACCAACGCGTCGACCGCCAACATCGCCCAAGGGCTCACGTCAGCGCTGCTTGAAGAGTCCGGTTTGAACGGCAAAATCGCCCGCGACATCGCCGTTCTGGAAATGGATGAAGGTCACGGTGCCGCTCTCGCGCGTTCCCTGACGCCGCGCGTTGTGGCCCTCACCAACGTGATGGTCGATCAAATAGACCGCTTTCACGACTCGGACATGGTCGCCGCCCTGTTGCGCACGATTGCCGCGCGAGCCACGGGTGTCGTCGTGGTCAACGCCGACGACGCTTACCTCATGGAGATCGCTGCGGCCACAACCGAATCCGGCGTGGCAGTGGGCCGCTACGGTGTGAGCGACTCGGTCCTCGAGAGCAACGTACGGGGTCTCGGTTACACCCGCACGTCGTCGCACCGCTTGAGCGCAGCCGACGGAATCGTGGTGACCGGCGTTCAGGGGCGCACCGCGACGATCAGCATCGACGGCAATGACCACTCCGTCGCACTGCCCGCTCGAGGCACCCACTACGCCGTGGATGCCGCGACGGCGCTCAGCACCGCGCGTGCGGCGCTGGGAGACCGTTTCGACGCCGACCGCGCCGTCGCCGCCATCGGGGAGATCCCGGCCGTCTTCGGCCGCGGTGAGATCGTCACGGTTCGAGGTCAGACAGTCGAATTCGTTCTGGTGCAGAATCCCGCGAGTTTTCAGCTCAACGTGGACAGCCTGGAGCCGGACACCGAACAGATTCTTATGATCATCGGATCCGACGTGCGCGACACCTCCTATTTCTGGCCGGTG
>JAWOHA010000251.1:0-11692 GCA_046496385.1 Cryobacterium sp.
TTCTCAGAGACGGTTATGAAGCGGTGCGCATGGCCGATCTGCAGACCGCGCAGGAGGCCGAGCCCCCCGTGTCGCGATTGGCCATCGATGAGGTGACGGCGCACACCGTGGTCGGTGACGACGGCACAGACGTCATCGTGCAGGTCACGGTCGATGTGCAGGAGTCCATGCCGGGCTGGGGCATGGGCATCGCCATCGAGACGACCCTGGGGATGCGGATCTACTCCTCCGACACGTTCTCGCTCCAGCGCCAGCTGCCCACGACGATCGGTCGCCACGTCGTGCAGATCACCCTGCCGGACATCCGGCTCGGATCAGGCAAGTACCTCGTGAGCGTGGGCCTGGCTCTCGCGTCCAAGGAGACCGTCGACCGCCGGCCGAACGCGGCCGCCTTTGATATGCCCGATGACAAGTTCTCTACCGGGCTCCTGCGGATCCGTCCGGACTGGAAAATCGACCCGGCGGTCAGTTCCGTCTGAGGCCCGCCGACAGGACAGGGCCGCTGCCCGCACCCCGAGGGTGTGGACAGCGGCCCTGGACCGGTGCACGCAGGGAACTACGAAACGTTCCGGCTGTGTTCGAGCGAACCGGCACGCACGGCATCCTCGTCCGAGGGGTCTACCAGCGTGGAGGCGCGGTAGCTCCGCCACTTGGTGACCTGGTAGATCGGGTTGACGAGCAACCAGTACAGCTTGCGCTTCCAACTGAAGTCACCGTCCTGAACGATCCGCAAGCTGTCGCCGAGAATACCGCGCACGGTGAGCCGCAACTGCGCCTTGTGGTTCAGCTCCGGGATCGGGAATCCTATCTGTCGCAGCCCGACCGTTTCGTCGAAGATGCGTCGGCGGTATTCCTCGCGGGTGAGGTCATTGGAGTGTTCCACCGCCGCACGCCCCGCATAGGCTTTGCGGTAGCCGGCCTCGATGAGGTCTTTGCCGAAGAGCTGGTCCTCCGCGTATCGCACATCCCGATACGGGATGACCGCGGTCAGAAACTCACGACGAGCGGCCGAGTTCACGTCGGAATAGAAACTGATGGCGTTGAGCACACCCTCGCTCTGCACGAACGAATCGTTGTAGAAGACGCTGGTTCCAAAGTCGGGGCCGAACCCGGCGAACACACCACGAATTTCGTATTTCATCAGCGGGAAGCAGTCGCGGCGCGGAATCTGCTTGCCCATCACGGCCACGATGCTCTTGTCGAGGGCAAAGGGTGCCAGCAGCTCGCGCAACCACTGGCGGGAGACCGGGATGGCGTCGTGAGTGAGGAAGGCGATGAACTCGCCTCGTGCCAGATCGGCCGCTAGATTTCGTGTCTTTCCGTGCCCGAATTCGGCATTGGGTATCTCGTGCAGACGGACGGCCGGATACCGCTTCACGATATCCAGAGTCGCATCGGTAGAACCCGAGTCGATCACCAGCACCTCGATGCCTCCGTCGAGCTCTTGACCGAGCACCTCGATGAGGATGCGTTCCAGATAGACGTCACCGTTGTAGGTCAGGATCGCCACTGTGGCGACAGGCGCATCAGCCATGGGTGTCTCCTTGTATTTCTTCATAGGTCAATCGAATGCCGTCATCGAGAGCTGTCAGCTCTCCCTGACCGAATTCCGATCGATAACGTTCCGTGTTCAGTACGACCCGGTCGACGAACGTCGCGGGGGTGGGCAGTTCATGCACGTCGAAATCAGTGTCCGTCACCCGGCGCAACGACGCAATGATGTCGTTGACCGAATGGCCCGCACCGCTGCCGAGGTTGTACAAGTCGTGTTGCGTATCGAGGCCGACCATCGGCGTGATCATTTTCACCAGGTCCTCGACGTAGACGTAATCTCGCACCATCGATCCGGTGCCCATTCGAATGACCGGGCGCCCCAGTGCGATCTGACGAAGAGCGATGGGAATCAGCCCCTGTTTCTTGTTGGGCTTCTGTCGGGTGCCGTAGGGGTTTGAAATCCGCAGCGCGGTCGATTTGAGACCGTGCGTCTTGTGGAAATAGTGGAGGTAGTGCTCGATCGACAGTTTGCCGATTCCATACGGAGAAATCGGCAGCGCACGATCTGTTTCGGCGTATTCCGCTTTATTCTGCGGACCGTAGATCGCTCCCCCCGTTGAGGCGAAGTAGACCTGCTGAATCGCGGCACTCACGCAGGACTCAAGAAGCTCTACGGATTGGGCGACGTTGGTGCGGATATCCAGCGTCGGGTCGGCTTCGGCTGTGGCCGGAGTCGTGGTCGACAGAAAATGAAAAACGAAGTCTTGCCCTCGCACCGCCTCATCAAGGTCGGCGCGACTGAGGAACTCGCCTTGCAGCAGGCGCACCGGCCCGGGAGAAAACGTGGGCGACCGCGAGCTGAACCGATCGAAGGCTGTCACCTCATGCCCCGCTGACACAAGAGAATCGACCAGATGCGAGCCGATGAAACCGTTCGCCCCGATCACGACGGCTTTAGCCACGCATGCCCCCCTGCAACGCATTCAGGAATTGCACGCCGGAATCTGACCAGTTGACCTGCGCTACGGATTCGGACATGGCGATGGACCGCGCCACGGCATCAGGGTGGTCGAAGACTTCGGCCATTTTTCGTGCGATCGCCTGCGGGGACGCCGGTACATACTCGATGTACGGATTATCTGACACGAGGCGGTTGTTCGGCCCGTCAGTCACGATGGGAGTCACGCCGCTGGAGAGGAGTTCCAGGGGAAGCAGGGACATATTGGACAGTGACATCACCAGTCCTGCCGCGCAGCGGTTGTACACGCTGTTCAGCTCCGAGATGTCAAGGCTGGACAGATTGGTGTGCTCAAAGGGAATGACCCAGTTGGAGACATCCCAGCCGGCCAGATTGATCTTCACGTCGGGTTTGAGCTTCGCGAACTCTTCCAGGGCCAACAGGCCGAATTCGAAGGCTCGACGCGGCGTGACGGGTCGGGCGTAGAAGAACACCTCGTCGCGGCGTTTCATATTCGTGACGCTGTAATGGGTCTTGTCCACGGCGAAATCAAAGTGATCGGTCTTCATGCCATACTCGGACGCCAATTTGTGGGACAGCCAGCCCCCTGCCGTGATGCCATGAAAACCGAAGTGATACGTGTTGCCGGCGAGCAAGGATTCGCTGCCCAGCGGATAGAAACTGGCCTCATAGTCCTGCACGAAGTAGAAGCGGCGCGCCTTCGACGAGTCCAGGTAGGCAGGGTATGCGGTTTCCCAACCCGTGGCGAACAGGGCTTGGGTGCTATCGCTGACACCGACTTCACGGTCGTACATCGCGATGCTGGCAGAAACCTCCGGGTACGCGGATGAGGTCTTGAGCATGGAGCGGATGTCCGTGATGCTGACGTCTTGCGAACCTGTCGTGTACAGGTAGATCGAGCAGCGATGCCCAGCCTTCTCGGCAACATCGATGAATCGGAACAGGTTCTGATGCCCGCCGCTCTCCAGCCCGGGGGGTGACATGATCCAGGCGATGTCGATCGGGCCGTCCGCGACCGTGATCATGTCGTTGAGCCATGCCGCCGGTTGAGTCCAGTCCAGTCGTGCGGCGTCTTCATTGGCCACCAGCATGATGGGCTGGTGACGCACAAGAATTGAGCTGGCTTTCTTGATGCTGCGAGCGAAAAAGACCCGAGGGCCGACTGCACGGAGGACGCGAACCGGCCGCAGCAGAATGTGTAGGGCCTTACCTACGAACTCTTTCACTCCTTGCTCACGAATGATTCGAAAACTTCTGTGAAGGATGCTCAAAAGTTTTCCTCGGCTTCTCTCGGCTGCAGTGAATCAATGAAAGACAACATATGGCCCGAGTCTAGCAAGCGACGATTGCACCCGGCTCGGCCGGGAACGCGGGCTCGCCTGAGATACAAGCATCCGCGCACCGGCCCTGCGGAAAAAGTCCTCTAATCTAGACAGACAATGAAGGAACCACTCGTCGGCGAACCGATATTCACACCCACCCCCCCACGCGTGGCCGTGGTGACCGTAAGTTACGGCTCTGACGATGTGCTGGGCCCGTTCCTTCTGTCCGTTCCCTCCGCGTCGTCTCAGTCGCTGCTCGTTGTCGTCGCCGACAACAAGCCGGCCGACACGACCGGCCCGGTCGAACGCATGACCCGGGCAGCCGGGGCAGACTACCTGCCCCTGTCGGCTAACCTCGGCTACGGTCACGCCATCAATGCCGCTGTCAAGGTACTTCCCAGTGACGTTGACTGGGTCGTCATCAGCAATCCTGATGTGACCCTCTCGCCGGGGTCGATCGACGTCCTCGTGCGTTCAGCAGCCGAAGACCAGACTGTCGCCGCGATCGGACCCCGCATCTTGTCATCCGCTGGGGAGGTGTATCCCTCAGCACGCACGATTCCGTCTCTCCGTTCCGGTGTGGGGCATGCCCTGCTGGCCAATCTGTGGCCGGCGAATCCATGGACTCGGGTCTACCGCAGAGACAGCGACAGCGTTCTGGTACGACGAGACACCGGATGGCTGTCGGGAGCTTTTCTCATGGTGCGTCGGTCCGCTTTCACGAGCCTCAACGGATTCGATGAGAGCTATTTCATGTACTTCGAAGATGTCGACCTGGGCTATCGAATCGGCAAGCTCGGCTTGCGCAACGTCTACGAACCGGCAGCGAGCGTCGTTCACACCGGAGCTCATTCCACCCAGGAAGACGCGGCACGCATGATTCAGGCGCACCACGACAGCGCCATGAAGTTCCTGTCCAAGAAATACTCGGGTCCGTTATTGTGGCCCCTCCGCGCTCTTCTCGGCGCAGGTTTAGGCGTCCGGGCCCGAATCGCCGCCCGGCGATCGCCTCCTACCTAACGACGTGCTCCGCGACGCAGGGCTGACGCCATGAAACGAAGTGGTCGTGTCACACGCCACGAGGCGCTTGATTCCAGAGCTGCCACGGCAGCCTCAAGCTCAAAGATCGCGGCTTGCCGGGATTGAATCTCCACGCGCAGCGCCTCTTCGTTCTCGTCCGCCGTGATGCGCTGTGCGGCAAGCTGCTCGGTCAATGCCGCAATCTCTTGCACCGCGGCCGCGTTCAGGGCCTCATACATGGCGACGGTGTCGAAGAACACACCGTTCTGTCGGGCCAAACGCTGAGCGGGGTCGTCGTTGACGTGATTCACAGGTGCTCCAGGATGAGTTGGCGTGTCATCGCATCAGCCGTCTGAGCCAGCTCATGGGCGGCGCTGCGGTTGGACGGCACGGTTGCCGAAACGATGGCGGCCTCTGCGGCGGCGGCAAGATCACTGAATTCGACATTCACCGGGAATTCGGGATCCCAGGTCGCTGAATACGTAGACACCTTGGCGTTCTCCAAACTCACTCGTGGGCGCCCAAACGACCCCGCGATAATGCGTCCGTGCAGTGAAGAACCGATCCACAGCTCAGATTGAGCGATCCATTTCGACAGTTCCAGCGGACTGCGAGTGCTCAAGACCGTGGGATGGACACCGGGCGAGATGGCACGCAGTGCATCGAGGACCGCATCGTATTGGTCGGGCCGGTCATGGTGTCGAGCCGTTCCCGCCAGGAAAAGCACGGGACGCCATCCGGTTGCTTTCGCCACCCCTGCCAGCGCCTGTGCGATCTGTTCCGGCCCGTTCTTGTTGATGATGTAGCCGTTGGCTTGAAAGAGAAAGTACGGCGGCGTCTTGGACTCGTCGGAGTCCGCAAGTTCGGGGTAGCGCAACGAGATCGCGTGCACCATGTCCGGCGACAGTATCGCGGGGATCTCGTGCGTGTCGGCGAACTGCTGAGAAAGCGTGTCACGCACAACGAGCGAATTAGACCGGTGCAGCGCCGCAATTGCGGCGTCGGCACCGGCCGAACTGCCCTGTGGTCGCATGGTGCCGAGACCTACGGAGTTGATGATGAGCGGAGTGGAGCCGTTCAGCGCGAAGCGGTCGAGTTCCGGTATGTACGCCGGAGCCGTGGTGGTGGAATCTGCGAGATACCGCGCGATGATGTCGCGTGCCCGCGGACCGGCCGCATCGAAGATTTCGCCGTCATGGTCATTCAGCGACATGGTCAGGGCGTTGCCCGTGTCGACACCACCGATCTCACCGCCGACGACCCAGACTGCGTCCCAACGACGCGCCGCCAGAAGATCGTTGTAGGGCAGAACGCGCTCACCGAGGAGTGCTGTCATATCGGCGCCGATCACCGATCCGGCGATGACGCGATGATCGGTGAGGTACTGCCGGGTCAGCTCGTAGAACAGGAGATCCCCGAAATTATCCCGCTCATACGCGCCGATGAGGAGCACCTCAGCTGGGTGTTTCGCGTGTGACAAGTGGCTCCGATTTGGTCTTAATGGCTGTGCTGGGGGTGCTTAACCATAACTCCACGCCCCCAGTGGAGACCAATTTCACGCTTCAGGAAAGCAGGCTGCTCAAATACCGTCCGTACCCGCTCTTTATCAGCGGCGAGGCCAGAACGGCGAGCTTCTCATCGGTGATCCAGCCGGCGCGCCACGCGATCTCTTCGATGCAGCCGACTTTGAACCCCTGGCGGTCTTCGATGACGCGCACATATTCGGAGGCCTGCATCATCGATTCGAACGTGCCGGTGTCGAGCCAGGCGGTGCCGCGATCCAGCACCTGCACGTGCAGGGTGCCCGCTTCGAGGTAACGCTCGTTGATGGTGCTGATCTCCAGCTCGCCACGGGCGCTGGGCTCAATGGTCTTGGCGATCTCGACCACGGTGTTGTCGTAGAAGTACAGCCCGGGAACCGCGTAGTTGCTCTTCGGTGTGGCGGGCTTCTCCTCGATGGAGATCGCGGTACCGGCCTCGTCGAATTCGACGACGCCATACGAGGTGGGATTGCTCACGTGATAAGCGAAGATGCGGGCACCCTCGATATCGGCATTTCCGCGCAGCGCAGAGCCAAGCCCGGCGCCGTGGAAGATGTTGTCTCCCAGCACGAGAGCAACGCTTTCGGTACCGATGAACTCTTCACCGATGATGAACGCCTGCGCCAGGCCGTCGGGTGAGGGCTGCACGGCGTACTCGAGGCTGATGCCGAGGTCGGAGCCGTCGCCGAGGAGGGCCTGGAACTGCTCGTTGTACTCCGGGGTCGTGATGATGAGGATCTCTTTGACCCCCGCCATCATGAGCGTGGACAGGGGGTAGTAGATCATCGGCTTGTCGTAGATGGGCATGAGCTGCTTTGAGATGCCCTTGGTGATGGGCCACAAGCGGGTGCCGGAGCCGCCGGCCAGGATGATTCCGCGCATGAGTTACTTGCCGCCGTTCAGGGTGTCGTAGAAGGCTCGGGCCGCGTCCCAGGTGGGAAGCAGGCCTGACGCGGCCGCAGCCGCCAGGCTGGGCGCATCGGTGTCTTTGGGAGAGAGCAGCAGTTCGCCCGCTTCGGGAGGGAAGACCAGCCCGACCTCGGGGTCCAGGGGGTTGATGCCGTGCTCCCGGCCCGGGGTGAACGGGCTCGTGACCAGATAGCTCACGGTGGCGTCGTCGGTGAGCGCCACGAAGCAGTGCCCGAGACCCTCCGCGATGTACACCGCACGGCGGTCGGTGTCGTCGAGCAGCACGCTGTCCCACTGGCCGAACGTGGGCGAACCCACACGAATGTCGATGATGAAGTCGAGCACGGCACCGTGCACGGCGGTGACGTACTTGGCCTGGCTGGGGGGCACGTCGGCGAAGTGGATCCCGCGCACCGAACCCCGCTTGGACACCGAAGTGTTGGCCTGGGCGATGGTCAGCGTGTGCCCGATTTTCTCTTCCAGACGGTCGAATCGGTACCATTCAAGGAAGACTCCTCGATCATCACCGAACTGCTTGGGGGTGATCTCGTAGGAATCGGGGACGGAGAGTTCGCGAATCTGCACGAGGGTGAGTCTACCAAGCCGCGTCCAGTAGAATCGCGGAGGCCACTTTGCAAACGGAACGGTAACCTACCCATGAAGATTCTCGTCACCGGCGGCGCCGGTTTCATCGGCTCCAACTTTGTGCGACGCACACTCGAAGACAAGTACCCCGGCCTGGAAGGCGCAGAAGTCGTCGTTCTCGACGCCCTCACCTACTCCGGCAACCTCGCCAACCTCGAATCGGTTGCCGACTCCCCCCGCTACACCTTCGTGCACGGCGACATTCGTGACGCCGCATTGCTCGACACGCTCTTTCCCGGCCTCGACGCCGTGGTGCACTTCGCCGCCGAAAGCCACGTCGACCGCTCCGTGCGCGACGCCAGCATTTTCGTGGAAACCAACGTGCTCGGCACCCAGCAGCTGCTCGACGCCGCCCTGCGCAACAAGCTGCCTCGCTTCGTACACGTGTCCACCGATGAGGTCTACGGCTCCATCGCGACCGGCTCCTGGAACGAAGAACGCGCCCTCGAGCCCAACTCCCCCTATTCCGCGTCGAAGGCCGGCAGCGACCTGCTCGCCCGCAGCTACCACCGCACCCACGGCCTCAACGTATCGATCACCCGCTGCTCGAACAACTACGGCCCCTTCCACTTTCCCGAGAAGCTCATCCCGCTGTTCGTCAGCAACCTCATCGACGACCTGCACGTTCCCCTCTACGGCGAGGGCAACAACATTCGTGACTGGCTGCACGTCGACGACCACACCCGAGCCATCGCCATGGTGCTCGTGGGCGGCCGCGCCGGTGAGATCTACAACATTGGCGGCGGCACCGAGCTGACCAACCTCGAACTCACCCAGATGCTGCTCGACTCCACCGGGAAAGACTGGTCGTATGTCGACCGCGTCGCGGACCGCCTGGGCCACGACCTGCGCTACAGCGTGGACATCAGCAAAATCCAGGCCGAACTCGGTTACGCCCCCGAGGTGCCCTTCGAGCAGGGCCTGGCCGACGTGGTGCAGTGGTACCGCGACAACCGCCAGTGGTGGGAACCCCTGAAGGCTCGCGCCGCCCTGATCGGCTAGCCCGGGCATCGACCGCGTCGCCGACATCACCGTCGTGGTCGCCGACAAGACTTCTGTGCGGACATGGCCGTGTTTTTCAAACTGACTGAGGAGCCTATGAAGTATCTGATTACCGGAGCATCCGGAATGCTCGGCCGTGACCTGCAGAGCGTGCTCGCCGGCCGCACCGTGACGGCGCTGACCCGCTCCGACCTCGACGTGACCGACCTCGACGCGGTCACCGCCGCCGTTCGCGGCCACGACGTGGTCATCAACGCCGCCGCCTACACCAAGGTCGACGACGCCGAGACAGACGAAGACACCGCCTACCTCGTCAACGCCGTGGGCGCCCGAAACCTCGCGATCGCGGCCGCCGACTCCTCGGCACGCCTCGTGCAGGTGTCGACCGACTATGTCTTCAACGGCAGCGCCACCGCCCCGTACGCCGAGAACACCCCGCGCGACCCGATCTCGGCCTACGGTCGCACCAAGGCTGCGGGCGAAGAGTTCGTGTTCGCCGCCAATGGCGCCCGCAGCTTCATCGTGCGCACCGCCTGGCTCTACGGCCAGCACGGCCCGAACTTCGCGACCACCATGCTGCGCCTGGCCGGCTCACACCCCACGGTGAGCGTGGTCAACGACCAGCTCGGCCAGCCCACCTGGACCCGCGACCTGGCCGGGCACATCGTGTCGCTGCTCGACGCCGACGCTCCCGCCGGCATCTACCACGGCACCAATTCCGGCGTCGCCTCCTGGTTCGACTTCGCCCGCGAAGTCTTCACCCTCGCCGGGCTTGACGCCGCGCGGGTTCTGCCCACCGACAGCGCGGCCTTCGTGCGCCCGGCGCCACGACCGTCGTACTCCGTTCTCGGTCACGACACCTGGGCCGCCGCCGGCCTCGAGCCGATGCGTGCGTGGCAGGACGCCCTCGCCGACGCGGCCGCCACGGGTGCCCTCGGAGCGTTGGGGACCGAGCCGACGGCATGATCACCCTGCGGGTGGTCGTCGACCAGATGATCGCACCGGTACCGGGAGTCGTCGGCCGCTACACCGAGGAGCTCACCCGAGCCCTGATCGCCACGGCCCCGGCCGATTGCGCGGTCGAGGGCATCGTCTCGTCTTCAGCTGCCGAGCAGTACGCGCACATCACGACCACGCTGCCCGGACTGACCGCTCTCTCGAAGACGTCACTGGCACGCCGCGAACTGGCTGCCGCGTGGGGCCTCGGCGTGACCGCCTTCTCGGGCACCGGCCTCGTGCACGCGCCCAGCCTGCTGGCCCCGCTGCGCCGTCACGACCGGGTGCTCGACCGCACCCAGATGGCCGTGACCCTGCACGACATGCTCGCCTGGACGCATCCGCAGTCCCTCACCCCCAAGACCGTGGCGTGGAACAAAGCCATGCTGCGCCGCGCCCGCAAGCACGCCGACGCCCTCGTGGTGCCCAGCCACGCCGTAGCCGCCCAGCTGCGCGGCGTGATGGACTTCGGCGACCGGGTGCGCGTGATCGGCGGCGCCGTGGGCAGCGGACTGCGCCTGCCCGACGACGAGGCGGTTAACGCCCGTGCCGAGGCGCTGGGCCTGCCGGACGAATACGTGCTGACGGCCGGTTCGCTCGACCCCCGCAAGGCCGTGACCCAGGTCATCACCGCGCTGGGCCTGCCCGGAGCGCCCGACCTGCCGCTGTATATTCTGGGTCCGAACCTCTGGGGCGAACTCCACGTGGCCGCGGTCGCCGACGAGGCCGGACTGGAATCCGACCGGGTGCGCACCCTCACCGGGCTCAGCGACGAAGACCTCGCCGTGGTCATCGCCCGCGCCACCGTGTTCGTGTACCCGAGCCTGGAGGAAGGCTTCGCCCTGCCGATCATCGAGGCGTTCCACCTCGGCACCCCGGTGATTCTTTCGGATGCCCCGGCCCTGGTCGAAGCGGCCGGCGACGCCGGCCTGATCGTGCCCCGCGACGATGCCGCCGGCTACCCGGAACGCCTCAAAGATGCCCTCAACCGGGTGCTCACCGACACCGGGCTCGCCAACCGGCTGAGCATCTTCGGCAGCGACCGCTCCCGCGCGTTCACCTGGCACGACTCGGCCGAGCGGGTCTGGCAGCTACACGCCGACCTGTAGCAGCGGCACGGCCAGCAGGTCGCGGGCGGCCAGACCGATGATCGCGCTGTAGGTGGGGTACGCGAAGCGCACCTGCGCGAGCGTGGCCACGTCGACCCCGGCCGCCATAGCGGTGGTCACCGACTGGATCACCTCGACGGCGTTCTCCCCCGTAGCGTGTGCGCCGAGCAGAAATTCGCCCCGCCGGTCGGCCACGAGTTTGAGAAAACCCTGCTCGCGGTCGTCGATCACGGCGCGGTCCAGCCGGGAATACGGCACCAGCACCACGCGGGCGTGCTCATCGCGCAGAAGGGCCTGCTCCTCGGTGAGGCCGACACCGGCGTAGTCGGGATCGGTGAACCCGCCGGCCGGCAACAACCGCGGCGGCGTGCGCCGGTTCACCCCGAGCACCGCGTTCTCGGCCGCGGATTCGCCCTCGAACTGTGCCGCCTGCACGAGCATGTCGCGGCCGGTCGCGTCGCCGACCGCGTAGATGTGCGGGGCGGAGCTGCGAAAGAACGCGTCGACCACGATCGACGAGCGGGCCGTCTCGACCCCCGCCGACTCGAGGCCGAGTTCGGCCAGGTCTGCGGGCCAACCGGTGGCCATGATCACGGCGTCGACGGAGCAGGTCAGCTGCTCGCCGTTGCGGGTGAAGGCGAGGGTGATGGAGGCATCCGCTTCACGTACCAGGGA
>JAWOHA010000036.1:0-8354 GCA_046496385.1 Cryobacterium sp.
CTTGCGACCGAACCCCTCATCGCCCGCAAGGGACGCGCCAGCTATCTGGGAGAGCGTGCCATCGGCCATCGAGATCCGGGGGCCGAATCGACGGCGCTGCTGCTGCGCGCCGCAGCCACCATCGCAGCCCAACACGCGGTGTCATCGACACCGACGGTGGGCCTGGCGTGACTTCGGGTCGCGTCGGAGTGGTGTTCGTATCCCACAGCAGTGAGATCGCCGACGGGCTGGTGAGACTCGCCGGCCAGATGGCGCCCGAGGTTCGGTTGATCGGCGTGGGTGGAACGGATGACGGCGGGCTCGGCACCAGCTTCGACCGGGTTAGCGCGGCACTTGCGGCGGCCGATGACGGTCACGGCGTGATCGTGCTCTGCGACCTGGGTTCAGCCGTTCTCACGGCAGAGCTGGCGCGGGACCTTCTCGACGACGAGGCGCAGCAGCGCGTGTGGGTCGTCGACGCGCCCCTGGTGGAAGGTGGTGTGGCTGCTGCCGTGATGGCCGATATCGGGGGAGACCTGACGGTCGTCGCGGCCGCGGCGGCCGCCGCTGGGCGCACACCGGCGGAACCGGCGCCGACCACGGAACCGGCAGAACCGGCCGTCTCTGCGGCATCAGCCGATCCCGATCCCGATCCCGATTCCGTGCCGGTGACGCGGACCGTGACGTTGGTCAATCGCGACGGCCTGCACGCCCGTCCCGCCGCAGACTTCGTCAGGTTGGCCAGCACATTCGACGCTCAGGTGAGCGTGAACGGGCAGGATGCGACCAGTCTGCTCGGCATCATGGGCCTGGGATTGACAACCGGTCGCACGATTGTCATCGTCGCTTCGGGCGTTCAGGCCGAACTGGCCGCGATGGCGCTGGCCGACCTGGTGGAATCCGGTTTCGGGGAGGTCTGAGTCCGGGGGGCAACGGCGGGTCGCCACTTCAGGGGTTGCAGTGGTCGCACCATTTCGGGTCGGCGTGAGCGTGATTTCGTGGTGTCCGGGTTTGGTGAGCGCACCGGCCGCAGCCGTCGATATCGGCTGCGATGGCCTGGGTTGCCGACCCGCAGAAGGAGCAGGGCACGCCGTGTTCGACGGTGATGTGGCCAAACCCGGGCGCCTGACAGTGCGGACATTCTGTGGCGAGACGCTGGGCCATTTTCTCGCATAACGCTCGGATGGCTGCGGCGCGGGAGGGTGCCTTGTGGGCTCGGTAGTCCGGCAGGATCACCACGGATCGGTGCTGTTTCAGCAGCGCTTCGACGGTGTCACCGAGGACCTCGAGTTGGGTGATGTTCTTGTGGGCCGTCGTGTGGTTGTTCTGGGTGCTCTGCAGGATCACGCCCTGGCCTGGGAAGCCGACAGCTGACGCGAACGTGAGCGCTTCGCGGGCGCTGGCGATGCGTCGTCCTCCGGCTACTGGCGAGGTGGTGACGCTGCCTTCGACGATTTCCAGGCCCAGGGTCTCGTCAATGAAGATGAGAAGTTCCATGTTCTCCACGAGGAGTCCGAACCCGGAGTCGAAGGTGCCTTCGGAGGCGAGGCCGAGGGGAGTTCCAGCGATTTGCATGCCGAGGTGGGCTTTCGTGCGGGCTGCGTCGCGCGGGCTGAGCGAGCGGGGGATATCGCCGGCGAACGTCCCGAACTGGTCGGTGTCCAGGCCCGTCGCCGCGGTGACGGTAGCGCCGAGGGTGTTCTGGAACGCGTCGTGGGCGAGCAGTTCTTTGCCGTGCATCGTGGCAAAGGTGATCGCACGTCCGGTGTAGGCCGTGCGGGGGCGGGTCATTGGAAGTAGTCCGGCCGGGAGACGTAGGTGTCGGAGACGAACATGACACCGCTGGAGGTGCTGAGAAGTTCCTGGACGGCGTCGATCAGCTCGCCGGCGTTGTCGGGTGGGAGGACGGTGATGAGCATGGTGAGGGTGTCGTATTCGTTGAAGAGCAAAGCCCCGGAGTGTTGGCCGTGGTGCCCGATTCCGGACACCCCGGACACGGACGTGTAGCCGGTGGCTCCGGCGGAGGTGATCAGTTCGCGGATCGCAGGGGCGTCGCGGGCGGGCACGACAACCTCCAGCCGGGTCATCTGGGTCAGGTTGTGCATCGTCATGGTCATGATCCTTTCAGTGCTGTGGGGGCGGCCGTCCAGCCGTACGGGGTGTAACGGTGCCAGGGGGCTGCGGGGTCGTTACGGGCGGTGAGGGTGATCCAGTCGTTATCGAGCAGGTTGCGCAACACCTGGTTGCGGGAGATGATACGGCCGATGCTGTCCAGGGGGGCTTGAATGATGACGGTCAGGCGCATCGGTTCGTGGAACAGCTGGTCGCCGAGGCCGACGGATTGCCAGGGCAGGCCGCGGCGCAGGTCGCCGGCGTGGCCGGCGAGCACTCCGATGGTTCCGACGGCATTGTGGATGGTTTTGGTGCCGGCGCCGAGGGTGGCGGGGTTGAGGGCGGAGAAGTAGTACTGGTGGTTGATCCACTGGGCGACCACCAGGGGTGCGGTCATAATTGTTTCCAGCGCGACACCGTCCTGGTCCAACTCTGTTTGGTACGAGTGCAGGAACACCCGCCGGTTCAGGTTGACGCCGCGGGTCATTTGACGCGGTCCGATGATCATGGCGGCGTTTCCGGCGAGCCCCAACTCCGGATACACCTCCGCCCAGTCGTGGGCGCGCCCCTGAACCCGGGCGGGGGACTGCGGGGACGCTCCGGGCAGGTCATCGGCCCGTTCCCTGACCAGCGTCTCGGCGGCTGTGTGCTGGGCCCGGTCGAAGGTTTGCGCCGCATCGACGTGGCTCTGCGGGATGAGGTGCCGGTCCAGGAGTGTGACGGCGTCGGTGACGGTGTTGTGCTCGGCGGCGACGAAGACGGTGTCGGAGGGGATGTCGATTCCGCGGGCCGCCAGCAGGGCGCGTACGTCGGGGTCGTTGAAGATGGCGGCGGAGGCGCGGGCGTTGGCCGCTCCGGGGTTGCCGCCGCAGGCGCCACAATCCAACGCTGACTGGTACAGATTGTTCATCGACTCGGATGCGTGGCCGGCGAGCACGACCAGCGGGGCGAACTGGGCGATGCCCATCATCCGCACCGCGGTTTCAGCCATTGCGGCCCGCTCCTCCAGCGTGAACGCGTCGGCAACTGTCACGTTGCTCGGAAGAGTGGCTGCCGAGGGGGTCAGGAATCGGTGGATTCGTGCCTGCAGCGTGGGGGTGAGGGTGCGCAGCACGCTGATGGCGCCGTACAGCCAGCCGGATACCTCCGCAAAGGCGAATGGTGTCACTGTGCCTGAGTCGGCACGGTGGGTTGATCGCCGGAGCGCGTCTCGGGTGCGACCATGCATGACGTGGTCCTCAGCCTGCGCTGAGTGGGCTGGCTGTTCGGTGAGGTGGTGCCGGGCGGTCAGGAGGGCCGGCAACGAATTGATGGCCCCGCGGGCTCTGTACCGGGAGAAGCGCACGGGGACGCCGAAGAATCCGGCGAACCCGAACGTTTCCACGTCGGGGAAGACCTCGATGTGACGCCGCATTCCTTCGGACCGGGGGTCAATGCACATCATCAGTTGCAAATGGGGTCGAAGGGTGAAGGGATCGGCGTCCCGGAGAGCGCCCACCAGGGTGGCGCGATAGTGCAGTTCGTAGGCCTTCTGCCACGTCAACGCGTGGTCGGGCACCGGATGGGTGACCAACACCCGGCTCACTGCCGCGATGTCCTCCCGGTCTGCTCGACTGCCGCCGATCGACCGGGCAACGTGCTCGGCCCGGTGCCAGAGGGCCGGTGCGGTCTCATCGTTGAGGACGGGTCCGCGTGGTGCAGGAAGGCGGGTCAGGCCAAGAAGGGCTTGGAGGCTCAATCTCACGCCCAGGTAGGACAGCAGATCGATGTCTCCGATCTTCTCGGCCCGCCACTTGATGTGGCCGACCCAGCCCGGCAGATGGTGGAGCTCGGTTCGGAGCGTTTCCGTGACGGCCTCTGCCGCGACTCCGAGTTTGACCAGCGCCCACGCCAGTGCGGCGTCGGGCTCGACGGGCAATTCGGCCACCGTCCGGCGCGCCGTTCGGGGCAGTGACGGGTCCCGGCGGGCCAGGGTTCGCCACGCCTGATAGAAGCCGTGCTGCTTGTGGGGCATCGTCCAGAGCGGGTCCGGGTTCAGGTAGGACGACACCCAGGTGGCCATGTACTCGTCCGGCCAGGCCGCCGATGGTTCAGGTGCGGCGGGTGAATGCCACTGCGCCATCTTCATGTCCAGGACGGCCACGCTGACCGCAGACACGCTTGTCCCGCCGATGGTGAGCTGCCCGGCGAGTTCGGGGACACGATCGGCCAGAGCTGCTTCGAGGTCGGCATTGACGATGCGGCCACGGTCGGCATCGGCGAGGTAGGCGTCCCGGGATCGGGCGAGGGCCACGCCCGGGGCGGCGGCGGTCTCGAACGGGCGCGGTTCGTGGCCCGCAAGAGGGTTCACGGCGATGAAGGACTCCAACGGCCAGGACGGCACGATGTCGTGGGCGGCTGTGGCCACCTGGGCGCGAAGAATCAAATTCATGACAGCACTCCTGTGGTCGCTGACGGGCGGGGGACAGCCGACGGGCGGGGGACAGCCGACGGGCGGGGAAGGGTGGTCGTCACAGTCCTGGTGTAAACGCGGTCACGCAGGGGTGCGAGCTGGTGCGGGTTGCGGGAGAGCAATTGGACCGCGATAAGGCCGACGGCGGGCAAGGCCAGTAGCCAGGCGGGGGCGGCGTTGATGGTGGTCGCGGGTTCCACTGCCGCCGTGAACATCTGCAGGAGGGCCACATACCCGAACGCCAACACCACTATTGATGCCGTGCCGGTGAGGAATGTTCGGGGTGAGAAAGTGGTGCCCAGTGCTGTGCCCAGAGCAACGCCGGCGGTCACGGCAACGAACACGAGCAGGCCGACACTTGCCGCCGACACGGTGGGGGAGAACATCCATTTGGCTGCGGCCAGCGCCGCCAGTGGCACCAGCACCGACAGGGTCACGGCCGCGACGAGTGCGAACGGCGAGGAGATCTGTCGGGGTGGAAGGTCTCGGTCGACGGCATGCTGGTTCACCCCCATGCCGGCCCCCAGGAAGAGGGTGGATTTGAACAGGGAGTGGGCGACCAGATGGAAGATTGCTGCCGCGAACGCTCCCAAACCGCAGGCCATGATCATGAACCCCATCTGCGCCATTGTTGAGAACACCAACCGGCCCTTCACATCCGGTCGGACCAGGCGTACCGCCGACGCGTACACCAGCGTCACGGCGCCCGCCACGAACACCCCGATCATGACGACCTGGTGCGGCGCGATGGCCGGGGCGAATCGGAGCAGCAGGATGGCGCCGGCGTTGACCACACCGGCGTGCATCAGCGCGGACACCGGCGTGGGCGCCGCCAGGGTGAACGGCAACCAGCCCTGGAACGGGACCTGGCTCGAGCGCGCCAGCGCCGAGGCCACGAGCAGCACGGCACACATCAGCTGCAGCGTCAACGGCAACGACTCCGTGACCGTGCCGAGCTGATCCAGGGGGATGTCTCCGCCGGCGGCTACGAGCAGAATCACCACCGGAACCAGGAAGGCCGTGTCGGCGATCACGAACCGAATCCCGGTGCGTCGGATTCCGTCGCGCGCCTGGGCAAGCCGCCGATAGGTGGCCAGCAGCAGAACGAGGGCCGCCCCCGCCCCGATCCAGGCCACCGTGAACAGGGCAACCGAACCGGCGCACGCCATCAAGACGGTGAACCCGGTGAGCAGATTGGCGGTAACCACGAACCAGGCCTGTCGGCGATCACCGCGCAGGTAGCGAATCGCGAAGGCCTGGATGAGCGCGCTCAGTCCCAACGCCAGCATCGACAAGACTAACGCCAGGGCATCCAGGTGAACCGAGGTCGACCCGAACTCCACCCGCGCGCTCTGGCCTGTTCCGGCGGCGGATGCGATGGCGACCGCGACGCTGCCGACGAACCCGGCCCCGACCAGAATCGCCGCAAGCCGGGCCACCGTGTCCCCGTTCACGCCCGCCCGCCCTGCGAGCGCAGTGCAGAGCGCTGCGATCCACGGCGTCAGGGTTACGCCACCTACAACAAGCCAGTCTGCCATCGGAGCCTTTCAGAAACACGATCCACAAAACAGGAAAAACATAACACATGTTTAGTGTCGGGCATCAGGCGCGACGAGAAACCCGTCGGGTGGGAGATAATCGAGAGATGGGCAAGTGGACGTTTCTGACCAATCACGCCCACGTACTGCTGTGCGTGGCGCACAACCCGAACGTGCGGTTACGCGATGTCGCCGTTCAGGTCGGCATTACCGAGCGTGCGGCCCAACGCATCGTCACCGAGCTGGAGGAGGCCGGCTACCTGGAACGCGAACGCGAAGGCCGGCGCAACACCTACCGGCTCAACACGGCAATGCCGCTGCGGCACCCTCTGGATCGCGATCACCGCATCGGGGAGCTGCTCGCCGCCTTCGGCAACACTCCGGATGCAGAGACGGATTCGCGGATCGGGTGACTCGCGGCTCCTGACCGGACTAGCTGTTGTTCCACGCAG
Organism: Cryobacterium sp.; assembly: GCA_046496385.1. Taxonomy (GTDB): domain Bacteria; phylum Actinomycetota; class Actinomycetes; order Actinomycetales; family Microbacteriaceae; genus Cryobacterium. The sequence continues at coordinate 6,534 of JAWOHA010000036.1, forward strand.
GTTGTGAGCGTGGCGTGAGCTGAACGGTGAGGACCTCCGGCATCGATCGGGTGACCAGACTCAATCCGATGCAACGGAGGCCCTCGTCTCGTACGGTACTCATGCCTAGGCACCCCTGACCCCAGAAGGCCGGCTGAAGCTGGTGCACGTCGACGTGAAAAAACTCGGCCGCATCCCCGACGGCGCCGACCACCGCACCCTCGCTGCGGAGTGGGCCTACGCCCGTCACTCAACTCAGACGCCGCCCGAGCAGCCACCTACCAGGACTGCAGCCATAGCCACCATCACCACAGACCCCATACCGGCATCGGCGGCACATCACCCATCGACCGTGCTCACAACATCAGTGGGAACAACACCTAGAGGTAACCTTCGGCAACGGCCACGGGTGCCCGCGACTTCACTGAAGTCGCGGGCACCCGTGGCCGTTTCGACGTGTGCGTCACGACCCGGTGGTCACCGTGGCGCGCTGTGCGGACGCCGGGACGGGGGTCTCTGCCGGGTTCTGGCTCAGAGGCTGAACCACGGCCTTGAGACGCAGAATGACGGCTACGAGCACCGCGGTCAGAATGCAGGCCAGCACCATGTGCGCGCCCACGAGGAACGCCGGCAGGCCGTTGTTGGCCTGGATGATGCCAACCACGATCTGCACGCCCTGAACGCCGACCAGAGCCGCCAGCCAGAGGCGAAGGGGCATTCTGTTCCGGAGCGCTGCACCGAGAAGCACCAGGCTCAGCGCGAGCATCACGTAGGCGGGCCAGGCGTGCAGGTGCGAGAGAAGCTCTACGTCGAAACCGGTGCGTCCCGCGAACTCGTCGCCGGAGTGCGGTCCGGAGGCGGTGGTGAGTACGCCCACGATGATCGTGATTGCCACGAACGCGCTCATCAGATGGGTGACGCCGGCGAACCAGGCCGGAACGACCCGCATACGTTTGCCCACCGGGGCGTAGACCCGGTGGACGAGCAGGGCGGCGACGGCCACCATGAGTAGCGAGATCACAAAGTGCCCGCCCACGATGAACGGGTTCAGCCCGGTCAACACCGTGATGCCGCCGATCACGGCCTGGGCCAGAACGCCCACGACCAGCACCACGGCCGGCACGAAGAGGTCACGGCGTTGCTTGCGCAGACGCAGCAGCAACACCACCATCACCAGGGCGATGATGCCGATCACGCCGGTCATCAAACGGTTGGCGAACTCGATCACCCCGTGCAGGCCCATCTCCTCGCTGGGCACGAGAGAACCCGCCACACAGGCCGGCCACGTCGGACAGCCCAGACCAGACCCGGTCAGCCGCACCGCGCCTCCCGTGCCGACGATCGTGATTTCGCTGATCAACGACAGCCACGCGAACACGCGCACCCGTCGGTCGATTCGGGAAGGAATCCATTCGGACATCCGAGTCACTTGTTCTGCTCTTTCTCGCGCGCTGCGCATGTTAAAACCCCGGCAAGAACGGCACTGACCTGCGTGAGCCTGTAGAATTGAACCGTTCAATGGAATTACCCGGAATCCGTTCCGTGTCTCCATGTTTAGTCTAGGTACGCAACGTATCTGGATACGCAAAGTAGCCGTCCACACAATGCATTCTCCAAGGTTTCTCCGATTTTTTCTTTCGGGTCGCCGGCGAGAATGGCCGGACTGATATCCGGGTTGTCTGGGATAGGAGAAGAGGTAAATATGTCGGATGTTTTGCTTGACCGCCCCGATCTCGAGGGGCTTGGTACCTATGAATTCGGGTGGTCTGACTCGGATTCCGCCGGCGCGTCCGCGCGCCGAGGCATCTCACCGGAGATCGTCACCGACATCTCCAATCTGAA